>CAYODS010000096.1:0-12179 GCA_964402765.1 uncultured Halobacteriales archaeon | reverse complement strand
CGACTACATGGTGATCGACCTGCCGCCGGGCACCGGCGACACCCAGCTCACGCTGCTGCAGTCGGTGCCGATAACGGGTGCCGTCATCGTCACCACGCCGCAGGCGGTCGCCGTGGACGACGCCCGCAAGGGCCTGGAGATGTTCGGCACTCACGACACGCCCGTGCTCGGGGTCGTCGAGAACATGGGCACCTTCCGGTGCCCGGACTGTGGCGGCGAGCACGAGGTGTTCGGCAGCGGCGGCGGCGAGGCACTCGCCGGTGAACACCAGCTGCCGTTCCTGGGGTCGATCCCCCTGGACCCGGCAGTCCGGACCGGCGACGAGTCCGGCCGCCCGGTCGTCCTCGACGACGCCGCCGTCGGTGAGCGGTTCCGCGACGTGACCGCCGAGATAGCCGACAGCGTCGGGATCGTCGCCCGTCGCGCCCACGCCGGGGGGGTCGACGCGTGAGCGGCGAGGGTGACGGCGAGGGCGGCCAACGAGCCCCGAGAGAGGGCGACACCGTCGGGGAGGGGGACGACTTCATCTCGGCCGCCGAGTTCCCGGACGACCCTGACCGCGTGGCGTGCCTGCGGGCGGCGGCGGACGACCTGCGCGAGCGTGGCGCCGACCGGGCCTCGCTCCTGGCCGCCGTCCTCTACCGGGTCAGCGACCTGTACGACCCCGAACAGCCCGCCGAGACCACGCCCGAGGGGGTGTACCGCAACATGCGCACCATCCTTCAGGTGACCGAGCGGGGCACCCTGGCGCGTGACGCCGGGGGGGACACCGATCCAGACCACGACTGACCCGGGGGCGCGGGGTTTTTGTCCAGTCGCCCCCGCGATGACCCGTGGACCCGAACCAGGAGAGCCGGGAGAACCCATTCGGCATGGAGACCGCCTGTGAGCGGTGTCCGGCGCTGTGTGACACCCGCGAGCGGGTCGTGCACGGCTACGGCGACGTGGGCGCGGACTTCCTGTTCGTCGGGGAGGCGCCGGACGCGACGGCCGACGAGACGGGGATCCCGTTCGCCGGGCGCCGGCGACTGTACGGGGCGCTCGCGGACCTCGGCCTGTGCCCCGACCCGGGGGCGGAGCGACCGGCGGTGGAGAACGCCTTTCTCACCCACCTGACGCGGTGTCACCACCCCGACCGCGGCCCCACCGACGAGGAGGAGCGAAACTGCGACGACTACCTCACCGCCGAGGTGCGGATGATAAATCCCGAGTTGCTGGTGCCGGTCGGCGAGCGTGCGCTGCGGGCCGTCGCCGCCGAGCACACCACCACCGACGCCACCGGGTTCTCGCTGCCGGCGGACAACGGGCGGTCGATCCGGGGTCGCGGCTTCGAGATCGTCCCGGCGGTCGACCCCGCCGCCGCCCCCGACCGCCTGGAGGAGTTCGTGACGGGCTTTCGTGACGTGACCGACGGCGACTACCGACAGACGAAGGGGCGACGCGGGCGCTGACCGTCACCAGTACTCCGTCGAGAGTGACACCGAGCGAGCGCCGAGGACCGTGGCCAGCAGCACTGCCCCGGCGACCAGCGCGACCGTGACGACCGCCGCCGCCTGGAACGCACTCGCCGCGGTCAGCACGCTCGCGAGCGAGGCGAGGGCGCCGACGGCGACGGCGGCGACGACAACGACCCCCAGCGCGCCGACGAGTCGCGAGACGAGACTCACGGGTCACGGTCCCGGCTCACGGGCCAAAAGCACGCCGAACCCCGCCGATTGAAGTCTGGCGGGTGCCGAACGGAGGCATGACCGTCGTCGCCGTCCCCGCGAAGCCGCCCCGCCCCGGCGTGCTGTCCCGCGTCGTCGACCGGACGCCGCTGTCACGCGAGGGCGCCGCGACCCTGTACGAGGCCACCCTGAGCGATGCCGTCCGCGCGGGGGCGAAAAGCGGGGGCGACCTGCTCGTCACATACCGACCGGCAGACGGCCCGGCCGATGGGGGGGAGTCCCAGGACGAGGGTGACGAGGTGTCGGGTGAGAAGCGGGGGGCGGGAGCGGACGCCGAGGCGGCGGTCAGGGAGGTGGTCGAGGCGGCGCTGTCGGACCTGGACCGGGACCCACACGCCGGCGAGCCGCGCTACGAGCCACAGGTGGGCTCCACGGCGGCGGCACGGGTCGGCAACACCGTGACGCACCTGTTGGAAGAGGAGGACGCCGAGTCGGCGGCGGTGCTGTGGCCGACGGCACCGCTGGCGGGGCGCACCGTGGTCGACGGCGCGGCGATGAAACTGCGCTCGGCCACGACGGTGCTGGGACCGACGACCACTGGCGACGTGTACTACGCGGGGTTCACCGCACCCGTCGACTTCGAGGACGCCCTCTCGGAGCCGGCGGTCGAGACGCTGACGGAGCGCACGGAGACGGCAGATGGGGAGACGGATTTCGTTGACGTGCTGCCGAGCGTAGCGACGCCGGCGGGACTGGCGCTGACGACGGCGCTCGTGCGCGCCCGGCGGCGGGCCGACCGGCGGGTGCCGCCGTTCACCGCCGCGGCGGTGGAGACGCTCGGCCTGCGGGCCGTGGCGAGCGAGGGGGGGCTGACGGTCACGACGGCGTAGGCGACCGACACGGATTTGAGCACCGCGACCGAACCGCCCGTCGAGGTGGGGTGGCAGAGCGGCCTATTGCGCCTGCCTTGAGAGCAGGTACCCGCCAAGGGTTCCTGGGTTCAAATCCCAGCCCCACCGCATCTCGCCGCGAACAGGCCGTGAGCGGCGAGTGCGGAATCTGGGATTTGAATCAGGGAGCGGGAGGCGAGCGAACGCCGGAGGCGTGAGCGAGCGGAAGTGACCGTGGTCCAAATCCCAGCCCCACCGCGTCGCTCCGAGCACTCACGCGAGGAGCGACGCGTGAACGCTGGCGATTTGAACCAGGGAACGGGAGGCGAGCGACCGGCGGGAGCGACCGTCCTGGCGTGGTTCGAATCCAAGCCCTACGGCGTCCCGCCGGGAGCGCGATCGCCCCGGGTGGGTCGCGGGGAGAGATCGTGTGCCCGGCCGCGGGGACAGCAATTAAGTTCGGCTCCACGAACAGAGCCGTATGAGCACGGGGCGTCCGGGCGAGGACGAGGCGCGGGTGGTGGTGGTCGACGACGAGACACACGTCGCCGACCTCTACGCGGAGTACCTCCGTGAGGACTACGAGGTGGAGGTCGCCTACGGCGGCGAGGAGGCCCTGGAGGTGATCGACGAGCGCGTCGACGTCGTGCTGCTGGATCGGCGGATGCCCCGAGTCACTGGCGGGGACGTCCTCGACGATATCCGCGAGCGCGGCGTCGACTGCCGGGTGGTGATGGTCACTGCCGTCGAACCGGAGTTCGACACCGTCGATATGGAGTTCGACGACTACGTCACGAAGCCCGTCGACCGCGACGTCGTGGTCGAGATGGTCCGCGAGCAGCGACTGCTCGACCAGTACGACGCCAGGCTCGACGAGTTCGTCCGCAAGTACAAGAAACTCCGGCTGCTGGAGGAGCGTCGCTCCCGCGCCGAACTGAAGGAGAGCGACCGGTACAAGGCGTTGCGGGTGGTCGTGGAGTCGCTGCGTGAGGACCTGGAGGGACTGCTCGAGGAGTACGATCTGGACCCCGAGCGTCGGCCCGACGCGCTGGACGCGCTCGACCGGGACGACGGCGACGACGGCGCGACGGGGGACGACGACGGGGTGGACTGGGAGCCGGTCGACGGCGGGTGACCCGGCAAGCGTCACGCTGATAGTCGGTCGTGGACCAGGGTGAGACGATGACCGAGCGAGAGTGGCCTCACGACCCGGACGGCGAGCGGGGGAGCGAGGGACGGCGCAAGTACGGGATGGCGGTGCTGGCGAAGAAACTCGACGAGGAGGTGGACTTCCCGCTGTCGCGGTCGGAGTTCGTCGCGGAGTACGGCGAGGACCCGGTGCGCCTGAACCACGAGCGGGTCGTCAGCGTCGCGGAGATCTTCGAACACGTCGACCGCGAGGAGTTCGAGGACATGGTGACGTTTCACCGTGCCGTGGGGCGGGCGATGCGGGCCGGTGACTTCTGGGAGCACACGCCCGCCTGACGGCCGGTGACCCAGTCGAGCGGGTGGCTAAGAGCACACCTCGGCGTCGATCCCCCGGGGAAGCCGGGACGCCGGGGAGTAGATTTATAAACAGTCCGACTGCACGTTCGCATATGTCGTCCGACAGAAACCGATCGCGACGCCGTGACGTGATACGTGGAGTTGGAGCGGCCGGCCTAGCCGCCCTGGCGGGGTGTACCGGCGGCGGTGACGGTGACGACGGCGGCGACGGTGGCGACGGTGGCGACGGCGGCGACGGTGGCGACGGCGGCGACGGCGGCGACACGACGACCACGACGACCACCACCACGACGACGGGCACGACCCAACCCGAGGTGCGGACGATCCGACTGGGCGTGCTCATGGGCGTCAGCGGTGGACTCGCCGAACTCGGGCCGCCGATCCGCAACTCCTCCGAGCTAGTGGCGACGTACGTCAACAACAACGCCGAGGACTTCGAGGTGGACCTGCAGTTCGAGGACACCGCGACCGACCCCAACACGGGGATCTCCGGCGCGGAGGCGCTTGTCAACGCCGGCTACCCGATGTACTCCGGGGCGCTGTCCTCCTCGGTGTCGATCCAGGTCGCCGAACAGGTCGCGATCCCCAACGGGGTCGTCGGCTGTTCGCCGGCCAGCACCTCGCCCGCCATCACGGGGCTGGAGGACAACGACTACATCTACCGCACCACCCCGACCGACGCCCTCCAGGGGCAGGTGATGGCGGCCGTCGCCAACGACCGTCTGGGCCACTCCACCGCCTCGATCCTCGCGCTGAACAACGACTACGGGCAGGGCCTGGCCGACGCCTTCCAGCAGTCCTGGGAGGAACTCGGCAACTCCATCGACGGCCGCGTCGACTACGAGCCCGGGCAGTCGTCGTACTCCTCGCAGCTGGCACAGATCCTCGGGAACCAGCCCGACATCATGATGGTCGTCGGCTACCCCGAGAGCGCGGTACAGTACTTCCGTGACTTCTACAGCGACTACTCGCAGGACTTCTGTGACGTCATCGTTGCAGACGGTCTGCAGTCCGAGAGCCTGCCCGGCAACGTCGGCAACTCGATGCGCAACGTGTACGGCACGGCGCCGCGCTCCGAGGGCCCGGGCATCGACTTCTTCGAGACCGCCTACGGGAACGAGTACGGCAGCCTGCCGAACCAGCCGTTCCTCCCGCAGTCCTGGGACTCGGCGGCGGTGCTGTGTCTCGCGAACGCGGCCGCCGGCGAGAACACCGGCAGCGCCGTCCGTGACCAGATGCGCAACGTCGCCAACTCCGGCGGCACCGAGATCACCCCGAGCAACTTTATCGAGGGCCTGCAGATGGCCGCCAACGGCGAGGAGATCAACTACCAGGGCGCCTCCGGCGTGATCGAGTTCGACGAGGCCGGCGACATCGCCACCGCGAGTTACCTCCTGTTCCGGTTCATGGAGGGTGGCATCGAGAACCTCGACATCGTCCAGCCCTGAGCCGACCTGACCGGGGTATTCCCCGGACTACCCGCCGAGGAACTGCTGGCGAACCGTCTCGTCGTTCAACAGGGCGGTGCCGCGGTCGACGAACCGGTTCTCACCCTGTACCAGGACGTACCCCCGGTCACAACGCCGCAGGGCCTCTTTTGCGTTCTGCTCGACCATCAGCACCGCCGTCCCCGCCTCGTTGATGCCGTCGATCCGGTCGAACATGTCCGTCACGAGGTCCGGCGCCAGCCCCGCGGAGGGTTCGTCCAGCAACAGCAGGTCCGGGTCCAGCATCAGCGCCCGGCCCATCGCGAGCATCTGCTGTTGACCGCCGCTGAGGGTGCCCGCCCGCTGGTCGCGGCGCTCCTCCAGTATCGGGAAGCGGTCGAACACCTGCCGGAGCCGGTCCTGGGGCACCTCGTCGAGGATGTACGCCCCCATCTCCAGGTTCTCCATCACCGACAGCCCCGCGAACACGTTCTCGTTCTGGGGGACGTACCCGACGCCGTGGTGGATGATCTCCTCGGGCGCCGACCCCGTGATCTCGTCGCCGTCGAAGGTGATTCGCCCGCCCATCACGTTCGTCAGTCCGAACACCGACTTCATCACCGTCGACTTGCCCGCCCCGTTCGGTCCGACGACGGTGACGTACTCGGCGTCGCCGACCGCGAGGTCGACGCCGGAGAGGATCTGCAGGTCGCCGTAGCCAGCGTCAAGATCCGCCACGTCCAGCAGGGTCTCCGTCTCCGGCCCGACGGGGTCCTCCGCCGTCCCCACGCTCGCCCCCGTCGTGGCGTCCCCCCCGCTCTCGCCGGGGTCGGCCGGCGCCGTCGCCGACTCGCCGTCCCCCTCCGTCTCCGACGCTCGATCGGAGTCCGTGGACTCCTCGCCGGGGTCTGTCTCCCCCTCGGGCTCCGGTCGCGCGTCGGTGTCGGTGTCGGTCCCGGGAGCGGCGTCGTCCGTCTGCCGCTCGTGGTCCGGGTCCGCGTCGGTGTCGGGGTCCGACTCGCGCTCGCTCATACGTCACCCCCGAGGTAGGCGTCGATGACCCGGTCGTCGTTGCGGACCGTCTCGGGCGGGCCCTCGGCGAGTTTCTGTCCCTGGTGCATGACGACGACGTGCTCGCAGTTCTCCATGATGAGGTCGACGTCGTGCTCGACGATGAGGAAGGTGAGTCCGTCCTCCCGGAGCGTGTGGATGCGGTCGAGCAGTTTCCGCTCCAGGGTGGGGTTGACGCCGGCGAAGGGCTCGTCCAGAAGCATCATGTCGGGATCGAGCATGAGTGCCCGGGCCAGTTCCAGCAGCTTGCGCTGGCCGCCGCTGAGGTTGCCCGCGTCCTCCCTGGCGAGGTGGTCGATCTCGAAGAACTCCAGGGTGTCCCAGACCTCCTCGCGGAGTTCGCGCTCCGCCCGCTTCACGCGACCCCGGAGCCCGGGGACGACGGCGTGGGCGAGTCCCTCTCCGACCTGGCCCCGCGGCGCGAGCATCAGGTTCTCCAGGACGGTCATCTCCTCCAGTTCCCGGGCCACCTGAAAGGTGCGGACGAGTCCGCGGTTCGCCACCTGGTGGGGAGCGAGGCCGGTGATGTCCTGGTCCTCGAAGGTGACCGACCCCTCGTCGGCGGTGTGGACGCCGGTGATGCAGTTGAACGTGGTCGACTTGCCCGCGCCGTTGGGGCCGATCAGCCCGGTCATCGACCCGCGCTCGACCTCGAAGGAGACGCCGTCGACCGCCGTCAGCCCCCCGAACCGCTTCACCAGCCCCTCGACCACCAGCGAGGGAGCACCGCGGTCCGGCGTCGACTCCCCGGTCGGTGAGGCGGTGGCCGGGTCGCCGCCGGTCTCGGCCTCACTGGCGCCCTCGCTCCCGGGACCCGGCTCCGTCTGCGGCTCCGGGCGGTCCGGTTCGGCGTCAGTCATCGGTCTCACCCGCGGACCCGCCGTCGGTCGCGGTCGGCTTGCCCGGTTCCCCCGACCGGTCGGACCGGTAGCTGAGGTCCACGCTCGCCGCCACCTCGTTGCGGTGACCCAGCAGTCCCGTCGGTCGGTTCTGGATGAGGTACACGAGCACCACTCCCAGGATCATGAAGCGGAGGTAGTCCACCTGGCTGCCGGTGAGCATGTAGGCGGCGGGGGCCCCGAGGTCACCAGAAAACAGCGCGCCGACGGCGGCGTGGAACGTCCCCGGCGAGGACTCGAAGCCGACGTTCGCGCGGATCGCGCGGGCGGCGAACTGCGGCCCCTGGAAGAGGACGGCGGCGAAGATCGACCCGCCGATGACGCTGCCGGTGTTCGAGCCGGCGCCGCCGATGATCAGCGCGATGAAGATGTAGAACGTCGTGATGGGCCGGAACGTGTTCGAGGTGGGGTCGGTGAAGCCGGTGCGGGCCTCCCACAGCACGCCACCGAGGCCCATCAGCGCACACCCGAGGACGAACACCTTCAGCTTGAACACCCGGGTGTCCTTGCCCAGCGACTGGGCGGCGACCTCGTCCTCGCGGATCGCCTTCAGCACGCGGCCGAACGGGGAGTTGCCGACCCGGAACAGCAGCCAGTAGAAGGCGACGACGACGAGGACGAGCACCAGCGCGTACGCCCAGTTGACGACAGTCGTCTCGCGGATGCCCAGTCCCGCCGCCGCCGAGAAGGCGGCCTCACCGAACGCCGTCGGGGTGCCGCTGGCCGGGTTGGACGGCGTCGTGTAGAACAGCCCCTTCACCGGCGTCGAGGGGTTGATCGGCATGTCGATCCCCCGGCCGGCGCCGGTGCCGAGCGTGACCGCCGGCAGCCCGCCCGGGCCGGCGAACAGCGTGAACTGCTCCAGCGAGGAGGCAAGCAGCGACCGCCGGATGATCTCCGACATCGCGAGCGTGACGATCGCGAGGTAGTCCGCACGCAGGCGCAGCGCCGGCAGGGCGGCGATCGCGCCGACGACCCCGGCGGCGACGGTCGCGCCGATCAGTCCGAGCCACAGCGGCAGTCCCAGGCCGGGCGTGCGGCCCGTCGGCGGCGCCGACAGGAAGGCGAAGGTGTACACGCCGACGGCCATGAACCCGGCGACGCCGATGTTGAACAGGCCGGTGTACCCCCAGTGGAGGTTCAGCGCCAGCACCATCATCGCGTACAGCGCGGCCCAGAAGGTGACGATCCGCAGGTTGCTGACGAGACTGCCGACGAAGGACTCGCTCGGCGTGATGACGGTGAACACCCCGAACAGCGCGTACAGCGCCAGCACCGTCCCGAGGATCAGCACCGGGTCGTTGCCCGCGAGTCGGTCCCGCAGCGACGACAGCCCCCCCTCGGCGCTCATGCCGTCGTCACCCCCCCGAACAGCCCGTCGGGCTTCACCAGCAGGATGAGGATCATGATGAAAAAGGCCGCCGCGGTGGTGAAGGAGTTGGGGATCCAGACGAGGGCGACGGTGCTGACGACGCCGATCGTGACGCCGCCGAACATCGCGCCGTAGACGGAGCCGATACCGCCGAGGATCACCGCCGCGAAGATGAACAGCAACAGCACCCAGCCGAAGCGGAACGTCATCGTCCCGCGTTCGAGGGCGATCAGGTAGCCCGCCGCGCCGGTCATGCCGCCGCCGATGATCCACGCCAGGCGGACGACCCGCTCGGTCGGGATGCCGGTGACGCGGGCGAGGTCCTCGTTGTCCGCCATCGCCCGCATCGCCTTCCCGAGTTTCGTCCGCTGCAACAGCAGGTGCAGCCCGTACATCAGCGCGACCGCGACGAACACGAGCGTGAGTTCGGCGCTGGTGACCTGGATGATGTTCTTCGAGTACCCGCCCAGGCCCACGAGCGGCAGTTCGTAGTAGAGGGCGTCACCGACCTCACCGGTGTTGCGGGCCACGATCAGCGTACCGCGGCCGTCGGCGACGGCGAGGCGCCCGTCGACGCCGCCGAGGATGAGTTTCGGCGTGTTCGCGGTGAGCCCGTGGTTGCCGGGCCCGTACACCGTGGCGACGACGTACCGCAGCGCCAGAGCGACGCCGACGGAGCCGATCAGAAGCGAGATACCGGACTCGTCGCGCATCGGCTCGAACACCGCCCTGTCGATCAGCAACACGATCGCGACCGTCCCGAGCACGGCGAGCACCAGTCCTGCGAGCACCGCCAGCGGCGTGTTGACGACGTTTATCCCCAGGGCGCTGGAGGACGGCCCCTCGCCGGCACCGACGGTGGCGAGATAGCCGAGGTTGTCCTCGATCAGGCCGGCCTGGAAGCCGGCGACCACCCACGCGGCGGACCAGCCGACGAAACTGCCGGTCGTGACGTAGTCGCCGTGCGCGAAGTTGGCGAACCCGAGGATGCTGTAGGTGACCGACAGCCCCACGCCAGCGAGCCCGATCCCCAGGCCGACGACGACCCCGTCCCAGGCGAAGGTGATCAGTTGCTCGACGGACTGCTCGCCGCCGAGGACCTTCGTCGAGCCGACGAACAGGCCGAAGCCGACGAGTTTCGCCAGCAGGTCGAGGGCGAGCAGCCCGACGAGCACGGCGAGCAGCGCCGTCTTCGGGCGTCGCAGGAGTTCGACCCGTCCGGCGTCGAGTCTGTCGGCGACGGCCATTGTCAGGGGTACTGCGGAGGGCCAGTATAAAAATCTCGCGACGAGGCCCGTTCTCGTGCCGTGATCGAAGACACAACCGTTTTGCGCCGGGCGCCGACAGGGGGGGACATGCGGACGCTGTCGGACCTGTCAGTCGCCGGCCGGGCGGTGGGCGTTCGCGTCGACGTGAACAGTCCGCTGACCAGCGACGGGGACGACCACGACCTCGCGGACGACGCCCGTCTGCGGGCCCACCTGGAGACGCTGTCGGAACTCACCGACCGGGACGCCCGCGTGGTCGTCCTCGCCCACCAGGGTCGCCCGGGCGGCGAGGAGTTCGCCCGCCTGCGCCCCCACGCCGAGCGACTGGACGAGTTGCTCGACGCCCCCGTCGAGTACGTCGACAGCACCATGGACGCCGCCGCCCGCGAGCGGATCGACGCCCTCCCGGAGGGGGCGGTGCTCGTCCTCGAGAACACCCGCTTCTACGCCGAGGAGTACATGTCCTTCGACCCCCCGGAGGCGGCCGACACCCACCTCGTCGCCGACCTCCACCCCGCCCTGGACGCCTACGTCGTCGACGCCTTCGCCGCTGCCCACCGCTCGCAGCCCTCACTGGTCGGCTTCGCGCCGCGACTGCCCACCGTCGCCGGGCGCGTGATGGAGCGCGAACTCGACGTGCTCGGCGGGATCACCGAGGCGCCACGCCCCCGGGCGTTCGTCCTCGGCGGCGCCAAACTGGCGGACTCGCTGGACGTGGCGTGGTCCGTCCTGGAGAGCGGTCGGGCCGACGAACTGCTCGTCACCGGGCTGGTCGGCAACGCCTTCCTCGCCGCCGACGGCGTCGACTTGGGCGACGGCGCCGGCGTCGTCGAGGAGCGCGGCTGGGAGCAGGTCGAGCGCGCCGGCGACCTGCTCGACGCCTACGGCGACCGCATCCACCTCCCCGTCGACGTGGCGGTCGCCCGCGACGGCGAGCGCCACGAACTCGGCGTGAACCGGCTGCCACCCCGTCGCGGCGAGACGCCGAACGACGTGGGCACGGAGACGGTGCGACGCTTCCGGGCCACTCTCGACCGCGTCGAGACGGTCGTGCTCAACGGCCCCGCCGGCGTGGTCGAGGACGAGCGGTTCCAGTACGGCACCCGGGAACTGTTCGGCGCCGCGACCGAGGTGGGCCACAGCGTCGTCGGCGGCGGCGACACCGCGGCGGCGCTGCGGCGTCTCGGACTGGCGGGGTTCGACCACGTCTCCACCGGCGGCGGCGCCGCACTGCGGGCGCTGACCGGCGACTCGCTGCCGGTGGTCGAGACGCTGGAGGCGTACGAGACGGGAGAGTCCGAGGCGACTGACGAGTCCGGTCCGGTGGAGGCGCCGGCCCCCGACGGCGACCCCGGCGCCGACGGGAGCGGCGCATGACACGGGTCGCCGTCACGCCGGCGACGGTCGAGGACGTGGACGCCATGGTGACCGCCTGGGTCGCGCTGGCCGACGAGCAGCGCCGCCACTCCTCGCACCTCCTCGCCGACCCGAACCGGAGCACCGTCCGGGAGGACCTCTCCCGGCGGGCGGTGCTTGGCGAGGCACTGGTCGCCCGGCTCGCTCCCGAGGCCCCGGAGTCGGTCGTCGCCGCCGTCGACGGCCCCGTCGTCGCGGCGGACCTCGCGGACGGGCCGCTGCCGGCGTCGTTTCTGGGGTTCGTCTCGTTCGGCATGGAGGTCGACGGCTTCCAGCGCGAGGTGGAGCGCGGCGTCGTCCACAACCTCTACGTCCGGCCGGGCGCCCGGTCAGCCGGCGTGGGGAGTGCGCTGTTGTCGGCCGCAGAGGACGAGCTCCGGGCGGCCGGCGCCGAGCGGGTGAGTCTGGAGGCGCTGGCCGCGAACGACCGCGCCCGGTCGTTCTACCGCGAGGCCGGCTACGGCGAGCACCGCGTCGAACTGGAGAAGCGCCTGGAGTGAGTCGGGAACGACAGAGACACAAACCAGGCGTCGCTACCCCGACCCGCGCCAGGGGAGCTTGGGCGGTGCAAGCACTCGACTTGTAATCGAGACTCCGTGGGTTCGAATCCCACCCCTGGCTGTCCTCCGGACGAGACGAGGACGAACAGCCGACGGTGGGCCG
>CAYODS010000095.1:0-12436 GCA_964402765.1 uncultured Halobacteriales archaeon | reverse complement strand
TCGGCGGGCAGGCGGTGGACGGCGACGGTGTGGGTGTCGGCGCGGTTGACGGCGCGGTCGATGCGGTCGTCTTTCTCGGTGCGGCGCTCCTCCAGATACGCGACCGCCTCCGACGGGAGGTCGGCGCCGTACTCGCGGACGAGTTCGACGTACGGCTCGCTGCCGAGCCAGTACGAGAGGTCGGCGAGGTCGTCGCTGCGCTCGTCGTCCTTTATCCAGAGGTCGTGGTCGCGGGTGACGGCGGTCAGTTCCCGGAGGTGGGCCGGGAACTCGTGGTCGAGCGAGCGCAGGGTCACGTCGGCGGAGCACTCCTCGTCGGACTCGCCGACGACGAGGTCGACGCCGGCCGCCCGCACCGCCTCGGCCACCGTCTCGTCCCACTGGTGGTGGTCGAACCAGCGCACCGCGCCGGCGTGCTCTCTGAGCGCGGCCAGTTCCACGTCGACGGCCTCGACGGCGTCGGGACAGAGGTCACAGACGTACACGTCGATCCCCGCGTCGGCGTGGGCGACGACCCGCGCGAGGCCCTCGGCGATACTCGTCGGGCCGACGGGGACGAGTGCCACCTCGCTGCGGGCCCGGGGGTCGGGGTCGTCGTCTGGCTCGTCCTCCGCGCCCGCGACGGCGTCGACGACGGCGGCGACGGGGTCCTCGGGGTCGCGGTCGTCGACGAAGCCGGGCGTCCACTCCTCCTCGCCGTCCACATCGTCGTCGTCCTCGGCCCGCGACTGGAGGTGGTCGATCGCGGTCCCGTCGGGCGGGTGACCGAAGGCCTCGCGGAGGAGGGCGGTGCAGGCCAGGCCGTCGGCGTCGGGGTCGGCGACGACGGCGGTGGTGGCGCCGTCGAGTGCGGCGGCGACCCGCTCGTCGGCGCGGTCGTCGTCCAGCGAGTCGGGGTAGAAGAAGCCCGCGCCGGGCAGCAGCGACCGTCGCTCCGGCGAGAGCCGGTCGGCGTCGATGAGCGTCTCGTCCATGCGGTCGACTGCCGCCGGCGACTCAAGAACCCCCGGATCGCGACCGACGCGCTGGTGTTCACCCGGTCGGCGACGACTCAAAGACCCGTTTCAGCTACCGGTACCGGCATGGGCTATTCCCTGGTAGGGGCTGACATGAGACGACTCGCGACGGTCGCGCTGGTCGCGGCCGCCGTCGGCGTCCTGGCCGGCGCGGCGGTGGTCGCGACCGTGGGCGGCCCCGCCGCCGAGACACCGACTGACCCGACCAACCCCGGCACCGAGACCGACCCGCCGGCACCGGCGCCGCCGACCGGCGAGGCCGAGCTGGAGCAGTTCGACTCCGCAGAGGCGTTCCAGCGGTACGTCCGTGCCGCTGGTTCCCGACCCGGCGTCGGCGTCGGTCCTCGCGTCGGCGTGGGCCGGCCAGGGGTCCGCACCACGGCCGTCCAGGACCAGGCGGCCCGCGGTGAGGCCGCCGGCGGCGGTGACGGCGGGCGTGTCTCGTCGACGAACGTCCAGGAGCGGGGGATCGACGAACCGGACGTGCTGAAGACCGACGGCGAGGACCGGGTCGCCTACTACACCTCGCGGCGACTCCCCCGGCGCGGTCCGGCGACCGGCACCGGGACGCGGGTGATCGACGTGGACGACCCCGCGGACCCGTCGGTGATCGGGACGGTGGACGAGAACGGCCGGATGCTGCTGACTGGTGACCGTCTCGTCGTGCTCTCGGAGGGTGCGGTCCGCGGCTACGACGTGTCGGACCCCTCGGCGCCCGAGCGGGCGTGGGAGCGGTCGGTCAACGGCACGATCACCGCGGCGCGACTGCTGGACGGCCAGGTGTACCTCGTCGTGCAGTCCCGGCCGACGGTCGTGGACTGCCCGGTCGAGCCGCTGGCGGAGGGCCCGTCGGTGCCCTGTACGGAGGTGTACCACCCGACACGGCAGGTGTCGGCGCCGACGACGTACACGGTGGTGTCGCTCTCGCCCGACGAGGGCACCGTCGAGGGGACCGAGAGCGTCGTCGGCTCCCGGGGCCGGGCGGTCACCTACGTCTCCGAGGACGCGGTGTTCCTCTCGTACACCCAGCACCGCTCCCGTGCGGAACTGTTCGTCGAGTTCGCGCTCTCCCGGGAGAAACTCGACCAGCAGGCCCGCGACCGGCTCCGCGAGGTCCGCTCGTACGACCTCTCGCCGGGCGCGTACCGCGCCGAGGTGTGGGCGACGGTCCAGGCGTACGCCGCCCGCGCCGACGACGGCGTCAGCGAGACCGTCGGCGAGGCGTTCCAGTCGTACCTCACCGAGCGCCGCCGCGAGGTAGTCACCACGGGCGTCGTCCGCGTGGGGATCGGCGACGGCCCGACCGTGGAGGCCCACGGCGAGGTGCCCGGCACCCCGCTGAACCAGTTCTCGATGGACGAACACGAGGGGCGCCTGCGGATCGCCACGACGGTGCCCTCACTCGGGGGCGAGCCCTCGGTCAACGACGTGTACGTCCTCGACGAGGACCTGGCGGTGACCGGTGCCGCGCGGGGTATGGGCGAGGGCCAGCGGGTGTACGCCGCTCGCTTCGTCGAGGACACCGCCTACCTGGTGACGTTCCGCCGGGTCGACCCGTTCCACGTCGTCGACCTCTCGGACCCGGCGACCCCCGAGGAACTCGGCGCCGTCGAGTTGCCCGGCTTCTCGCGGTACCTCCACCCGCTTGGGAACGAGCGTGTGCTGGGGATCGGCCAGGAGGACGGCCAGGTGAAGGCGGTCGTGTTCGACGCCTCCGACCCCTCGGACCCGCGGGTGGTCGACTCCGAGATCGTCGGCGACCGGTGGTCGGCGGTCCGGCAGAGTCACCACGCCTTCCTCCAGGACGAGCGCCACGGGATCGCCTTCGTCCCCGGGTCGCGAGGTGGGCACGTGTTCGACTACGACACCGACGCCGAGGGCGAGGCGGCGCTCGAACTCCAGACACGCGTCGACGTGCGTGACCGCGCGGTCCGGGCGGCGTACGTCGACGACTACCTGTACGTGTTCGGTACGAGCGAGGTGGCCGTCGTCGACGAGCGCGACTGGGACCGCGTCGCGACCCTGTCGCTGACCGACGACGGTGAGTGATCCCCGCCAGTCGCGGTGATCCCCGGTCCCGGCCCGCACGAGACCGGACCCACACGTATATTACTCGGACCCGACAACGCCCACGCATGACGGTACTCACGGAGTCAGACGAGGGGAAGTTCGTGATGGACGCCGAGGGCGAACAGATCGGCATCGTCACGGAGGTGGAGGGCGACGTGGCACACGTCGAACCCGACCCCGACCTCACGGAGGCGTGGATCCAGTCGCTGGGGTTCGGCGACGCCGACGAGGACGACATCGAGGTGCCCGCCGACGCCGTCGCGACGGTCACCGACGAGGAGGTTCGCCTCTCGAAGGACGTCTGACCGCCGGCCTGTCGGACGACCGTCACGTACACCACCGGACTTTTAGACCCCCGCGGCGTACCGCGAAACGATGACAGACGACGACCGGCCAGGTGCCGGTCAGGCCGCCGACTCCGACGAGGGTGCTGCCCCGGACTCGGAGAACGACCACGGGGACGCCGACGCGGAGACGGCTCACCTCGCCGACGTCGAGGACGGCTGTGGCTGTGCCGAGGTCTGGGAACACCTCTCCGAGCGCCGGGGCGGGCGCTGACGGTGCGGTGACCGGTTATTTTTGTCACGCCGTCACGTACTGACCGTATGACCGCCGACGGGGGCGAGACGAGCGGTGACGGGGTGAACCCGGACGAGCGCCCGCCGGCGCGGTCCTCGCCGGTCGGGGAGCCGGTGGTGCGGGGCGACCGGTCGGTCACCGGCCGGCGCGCCGAGGAGGCGGTGGCATTCGACCCCGAGGACGCCGACGACCGCGCGCGGGCGGCCGATGTGGTGCGGTCGTTCGCGGCCGACGACCCTGAGGACAACGTGACGATGCTGCGGGGAGCGGCCGCCGCGGCGGCGCTGGTCCGCGGGGAGGGGTCGTACCGCGGCGCCGCCGACCGCGCCGACGTGGGGGTGTCGTTCGTCCGGACCTGGGCGCGGGTCCACGACCTCCCCGAGGCGGTCCGCCGGGAGGTCGCCGCCGGGCACCTGGCGCCCTCGGCGGCGAAACACGTCGCCCGCCTGGAGGGCGTCGCCCGGCTCACCGTCGCCTTCGCCGCCGTCGACAACGACCTCGGCGTGCGGGAGGTGCGGTCGGTCGTCGGCGAGGTGGGGTCGGGCGCGTCGGTCGCGGCGGCGCTGCGCTCGGTCGGCCTCACGCCCGGCGAACTGACCGTGGAGTTGCCGCTGAACGCCTACAGTGCTGTCCGCCGCCGCTCGGTGCTTGCCGACCGCCCGCCGGGGGCGGTGCTCGCGGACCCGTACCGGGACGAGTAGCCCCGCGATGACAGGGGTTAAACCGCCCCAGCCCCCCAGGACGACCGTGGGCCGGTAGCTCAGTTTGGCAGAGCGTCCGGCTTTTAACCGGATGGACGGGGGTTCAAATCCCTCTCGGCCCGCCTCGCCACCGGGCCCCCGGCGGCGTGTGGTCGGGTGACACACGGCGGGAACTACTTTTGCCGGGGACTCCCCTCGATTGGACGATGGCAGACCTCTTTCCGGAGCGCGTGCTGACGGACCGCCTGCGGTTCGAGCCGCTGACCCCCGAGAACGTCGACGTGCACGAGTACCACCGGATCTGCTCCGGACAGGCCGACGACGGCGACTTCGAGGCGGTGACCGCCTACCTCGCCTGGAGTCCCCACGAGCACCCGAAGGAGACCCTCGAGTTCCTCCAGGACGTCGAGCGACGGTACGAGGAGGGCGAGGGGGCCGAGTACGCGGTCTACCCACGCGAGGGCGAGGACGGCGCTGGCGAGATCGCGGGCGCGACGGCGATCCACGCCGACTGGGACCGCCAACTCGCGACCTTCGGCACCTGGCTCCGCCGACACTTCTGGGGACGGGGCTACTCCGGCGAGCGCGCGGCGGCGTTCGTCGAGGTGGCGTTCGAGCACCTCGATCTGGACGTGGTCGCGGTCACCCACGAGACGGGCAACGAGAAGTCCCGCCGGGCGATCGAGAAGTACGTCGACGCCCACGGCGGCCGCCACGAGGGCCGCCTGCGGAACTTCATGGCCGACCAGGACGGCCGGATCACCGACCAGCACCGCTACACGATCACCCGCGAGGAGTACCGCGAGACCGACACGCCCGACGTGGGGACCCGCGTCGAGTTCTGACCCGGCTCACTCCCCTGCGTCGTCCGCCGACTCGTCCTCGCCGCTCGCGTCGTCGTCGCCGTCGGCCTCCGAGCGGGCCCCGGGGGCCACGTCGACGTCGAGGTCGTCGGTGTCGAGGGCGCTGTCCACGTCGTCGGCGTCGACCTCCATGTCGACGCTGACGCCGTCGCCCGCCTCGGGGGTGTCCTCCAGTGCCGCGACGGCGTCGTCGACGTGGGCGGCGTCCTCGGCGTCGACCTCGCTCGCGAACTCCGGTGCGTCGGGGTCGATCTCGACGCCGGCGTCGGTGATCCCCAGGCGACTGACAACGTCGGCGTAGGCGGCAGCGAGCGAGGTGTCCTCCCGGAGTGCGTCGCCCGCGACGTGCAGCGGTTCGACGGTGGCGGTGCCGTCGGGTCCCGAGAGCGACAGCGCGACGCCGTCGTCGGTGTCCCAGGTGGCGCCGGCGTGCTCGCGGAACACCCTGGCGAGATAGCCCGCACACTGCATCGTCCGCACCGTAAAGAGCAGGGAGGTCTCGTCGTCGGCCCCCCCGAAGTCGGCGTCGGCGAAGTCGTCGTCGGCGAGTTCCATCCCGACGAGCGCGTCGAGTCGCTCCAGTGACGCCGGCGTGTAGTCGAGGTCGTAGGACGGCCAGGCGTCGACCAGGTCGGCGGCGTCCTCGCGGAAGCCACTCGTCACCTCCTCGGCGTCGATCCCGGCGGCGGCGGCGGCCATCGCCACCTCGGGGTCGTCGTCGGCCACCCGTTCGAGCGCCTCGGCGTCGGTCACGCCGTCGCCCCCGGCGGCTGCCTCGGCCTGCGGGTCCGCCACCGGGTCGCCGTCCAGTCCCACCTCGACGACGAGGGCGTCGTGGGTCACGGCGAACCGGGGGGCGTCGCTCACCCCGTCGTGGGCGATGCCGAACGGGTTGAGCCGCACCTCGCCGCCGTCGGGCGTCTCGACCGCGACCGCCCAGCGGTAGTCCTCGTCCTCGACCCAGGCGGCGCCGTACGACCGGACGAGCACGCTGGCGAAGTAACACGCCGTCGAGGCGGCGATCGGGACGACCGTCGCCGTCCGCCCGTCGTCCAGCTCGATCCGCATCCGGCCCGTCTCACCCGACTGGTCGGCCAGCAACTCGTCCAGGCGGGCCAGCGAGGCCGGCGAGAAGTCCAACTCGTAGTCGTCCCAGAACGCGGCGAGTTCCTCGGCCTGCTCGCGAAAGGCCGCGGGGTCGTCGCCGACCGCCTCCGCGACCGGCGCCTCGCCCACCCGTCCGGCGTCCGTCGTCCGTGCTCCGCCGTCGTCGGCCGCTCCGTCGTCCCTGCCCGCGTCGCCAGCGTCCGTGCTCGTGTCCGGCGTCTCACCGCTCGCCGCCGGGTCGTGGTCGACCGTCGTCCCCGGCCGCCCGCTCGCGCCGGGCCCGTCGTCCGCGCCCGGCCCGGTGCCCGTGGACGACGACCGGTCGACGGGCGTCGTTCGCTCGCCGGCAGTACGGGTGTCGCGGGCCGTGTCCGCCGGCGAGCCGTGGTCCGCCTCGTCGTCGCTCCCGAGCAGTCGCCGGAGCCGGTCGAGCAGTCCCATCGTGCCTCGATCCGCCGGCGGGGGGTAAAACGGTTCGCCCGGCTCAGAGCCCGTAGAATCGGTCCGGGCCGTGGTCGTCCTGCCAGGCGAAGGCGTACAGTCGCCGCGCGGGCACCCGCTCCAGGCGACGCCCGTCTCCGCTCTCGCCCGTGGTGACCGACCAGGTCGTGCCGTCCCCCCGGAGTTCGCCGTCTGCCAGCCGGAGGTCGTGTCCCGGGTCCACGAAGGCGTGCAGGCGCCCGTCGTCGCTCACCACGACGACCGGGCGGTCGCCGACGGTGTCCCGCACCACGCCCTCGCGCTCGACGACCGGTCTGGGGTACGCCCGGGCGTCGTCGCCGCTAACGACGCCCAGCACCGGCGTCTTTGCGTCGACGTCCTCGCGGTCCCAGGTGCGTTCGGGGCCCTCGCCGCGCATCTCGCGCAGGCCGAAGCCGTCGGCGGCGTCGTACCGGTCGTAGCCGCTGGTGTCGTACGCCGCCGTGACCGACTCCCCGGGGCCGGTGCCGTACACCGGCTGGAGGACGACGCCGTCGGGGTGTGCCTCGCGGAACCGCTCCCAGGTGACCAGCGACGCCGGGAGCACGTCGAGGTCGGTGCCATCGAGCGGGCCGGCGATGGCCCGCCCGAGTGGCTGTTTCCACTCCGAGTCCGTCTCGCGGTCGTACAGCACGAGCGCGTCGTCTGCGAGTTTCCCGGAGGTGCCGAAGGTGAGCGTGCGCCCGTCGACCCGACGGTCGAACACCACGCCGCTTGCACAGATCGGACAGTAAGTGACCGCTATCGGTTGGCCGTCGCCGCTCGCGTCCTCCAGACGGTCGTTGACGACCTCGTGGTGACTCAGCACCCGGACGGGGTACGCCCGCGGCGGGTCGGCGTCGACGACGACCACCTCGTCCGTGGGGCCGCCGAAGTACTCGGGGCCGAACGACGGGTCGGCGACGCCCCGGATGGCGTCCCGCGGCAGCACGTCGTTGATGTGCACGGGCGGCGTACGGTCTCGCCCGGGCTAACGCTGTCGCCGCCGAGCGTCGGACTCCGGGTTCCAGGTGAGTTGCTTTTTTAAATGTCGACACGGTAATGATGCCACTCGATGTTCGGTCGCAGTCCCGACGCGTCGCCACGACAGCCGTCAGCGTCGCCGACCGCCGCACAGTCACCCGACACGGACCGCTCGCTCGTCCGCGTGTGTCCCGCCCCCGCTCCCCACGGACGCGACGGCCACGCCCGGGGCCGACACTGACTCTCAGGCATGAGCGAGTACACCTCGGAGCCACTCCAGAAGACGTTTCTCAAGTACCAGCACGTGTTCGTGTTCGCGGCGCCGGTGCTGTTCGTCGCCGGGGTGCTGAGCTTCGCCCCGACGGAGGGCAGCGGGACCGGCTACTGGTTCCAGTACTGGTGGCTGTTCGCGTTCTTCCTGGTCGGGGCGACGACGGTCAACACCGTCGGCATCAGCGGTTCGGCGCTGTTCGTGCCCTTTCTCATCTTCCTGTTCCCGTTCCTGGCCGGCGGCAAGACGCTGTCGCCGGAGACCATCGTGAAGGTCGGGCTGATAAGCGAGTCCTTTGGACTGTCGAGTTCGGCGATCGCGTTCATCCAGTACGGCCTGGTCGACCGGCGACTGGCGGTGACGCTGGTCGTCGGCGGGGTGCCGTTCGTCGTCGCCGGGGCACTCCTGTCCTTTGTCATCCCGGAGGTGATCTTCCACGCGCTGCTGGGGATCGCCCTCGCCGCGGCCGCCTACCTGCTGTTCAGGGCCGACCTCTCACACGAGGAGCCGGGCGAGAGCGACGCCGAGGACGCCGTCGCGACCGACGGCGGTCAGCCGTTGCCGGACGACGAGGAGAAACTCGGCGACGCGGGCGTCGAGGTCGCCGACGGGACGGTCACCCGCGTCGACCGGCAGGGTGACTCGTACACGTACACCTGGGGTGGCTACCTGGAGCGGTTTGGCAACTACAGCGTCGGCGGCCTGTTCCAGGGGCTCGCTGGCTTCGGCATCGGCGAGTTGGGTATCATCTCGATGCTGCGGACGAACGTGCCCGTGCGGGTGGCGATCGGCACCAACCACATCGTCGTCGCGCTGACGGCGGTGCTGGCCAGTCTCGTCCACGTGTTCGGCGGGGGACTGGTGCCCGGCGGGCACTCGCTGAGTCTCGCCTCGACGCCGTGGAACATGGTCGTGTTCACCGTGCCGGCGACGGTGCTCGGCGGGCAGATCGCCCCGTACGTCTCGAACGCCCTCGACACCGAGACGATCCAGCACGGGGTCGGCGTCCTGTTCGGCGTCATCGCCCTCGCGCTGTTCCTGCTCGCGGCCGGCGTCGGCGGGTGAGTTTAGTCCCCGCGGGTCGAACCGCCGACCATGTATCACGATGTCCTGGTGCCCACGGACGGCAGCGACGGGATGCGTGCCGTCGCCGAACACGCCGCACAGGTCGCCGCTCCCGACGCGACGGCGCACGTCCTGTCGGTCGTCGACACGCGCAACCGCTTCGAGAGCCCCTCCAGCGGGATCGCACCCGACGCCTGGGCCGAGAGCGAGCGCGAGCGCGCCGAGCAGGCGGTCGACTCTACCGCCGCCGCCTTCGGCGAGGAGTTCACCATCGACCGCGTCGTCACCGAGGGCGTCCCCCACACCGAGATCCTCGACCACGTCGCCGAGAACGACATCGACGTCGTCGTGATGGGAACCCACGGCCGCACGGGGCTCAGTCACTACCTCATCGGCAGCGTCGCCGAGCGGGTCGTCCGCCGGTCGCCCGTGCCCGTGCTCACGGTGCGGATCGAGGGGGACTGACCACCCAGGCGACGTTCGCCTCTACGCTCGCGCTTTTCACTCGCCACGGCGTGGGTGAGTCGTGACCGACACCGCCGACGCTCCCGAGGACCGGATCACGGTGTACTCCGACTACGTCTGTCCGTTTTGCTACCTCGGGCGACTGTCCCTGGACCGCTACCGCGACGAGCGGTCGGCGCCGCTGACCGTCGAGTGGCACCCATACGACCTCCGGGCGGGGAAGCGTGGCCCCGACGGCGAGGTACGCGACGTCGACGACGGCAAAGACGAGGCGTACTTCGAGGCGGTCCGCGAGAACGTCGCCGACCTCCGCGAGCGGTACGACGCCGGCGAGATGCTCGGGATCGACGCGGTGCCCGAGGTGGACTCGCTCGACACCCAGCTCGTCTCGCTCGCGGTCCGGGACGACTATCCCGACGCGTGGCCCGCCTTCGACGAGGCGGTGTTCGACGCGCTGTGGGTCGACGGTCGCGACGTGAGCGACCCGGCGGTGCTGGTCGACCTCGCCGGCGGGGCGGACGTGCCGGCGGAGACGGTGCGCTCGGCGCTGCGGGACACCGACCTGCGGGAGCGTCTCAACCGGCGGTTCGACCGGGCGCGGGCCCGTGACGTCTCCGGCGTCCCGACCTTCGCCTACGGCGACTACGTCGCCCGCGGCGCCGTCCCCCCCGAACACCTCCGGCGACTCGTCGAGGGCGAGTGACGCCGGGTGACGGCGACGACCCCCGCGAGCGACGCGGTTTTCCGTTGACCTCCCGCACCGGGAGTCGATGACCGAGCCGCGAACGGCCCACGAGAGTCCGGGCGGCGACACGCCGGCGGCCGACGCCGCCCGGTACCTCCGGCGGATCGGCGTCGACCCTGCCACCGACTCGGCCGCCGACCCCACCGAGGTTCTCGCGGACGGCCCCACGCTCGCGGCGCTCGGGCGCCTCCAGCGGGCCCACCTCTACAGCGTCCCCTTCGAGACGCTGTGGATCAACGGCGCGCCCGGCGGCGACGCGGACGGGCCGGGCCTGGACCTCGCGCTCGATCACCTGTACGAGAAGGTGGTCGAGCGGGGGTACGGCGGCTTCTGCTTCGAGTTGAACGGGCTGTTCGCCTGGCTCCTGCGCACCCTGGGGTACGACGCCGAGCGCGTGGCGGGGATGGTGCTGCCCGAGGAGGGGTCGCCCTCGCCGGCGAACCACCACTGCATCGTCGTCACGCTCGACCGCCCGTACCTCGTCGACGTGGGCACCGGGATCCCGAACCCCCGACGGCCGGTGCCACTGGACGGCGAGCGCGTGACCGACGAGCGCGGCGTCACCTGGCGGGTCGTCGACAGCGACCGCCCGGACTGCCGGGCTCGCCTGGAGTACCGCGACGCCCCCGACGGCGAGGGCTGGCGGACGCGGTACGTCCTTGACCCCGAACCGCGGCGCCTGTCGTACTTCGCGGCGACGTGTGACCACCTCGCCCGGGCGCCGGAGTCGCCGTTCGTCGGCGACCCGGTCGTCTTCGACCGCACGCCCGACGGCCACCGGGAACTGTCCGCCGAGGCGTTGACCGTCGTCGCCGACGGCGAGCGCACCGAGACGCCGGTCGCGCCCGGGGAGTGGAGGGACGTGCTCGGGGAGACGTTCGGACTCGCGGTGCCGGAGTGAGACACCGAATCCACTTTGAGCGCGTGCCCCCGCCTGGCGGTGTGCAACCGGCGACGGTCTGTTACCCCGTGGTCGACGGCGAGATGCTGCTCATCCGCAAGCAGCGCGGCCTGGGGGCGGGCAAACTGATCGGTGCCGGCGGGAAGGTCGAGGACGGCGAGACGCCCGGCGAGTGTGTGCGCCGGGAGGTGCGCGAGGAACTGCACGTCCGGCCCGTCGGTGTCGAGCAGCGCGGCGAGATCGAGTTCCACTTCGGCGGCCCCGCGTCGGACGGGGACTCCCTGCTCGTGTCCGTCTACGCCGCCGACGGCGTCGACGGCGAGCCCGAGCCGACCGCGGAGGCGACCCCCGTGTGGCACCCCGTCGACGACCTGCCGTACGACGAGATGTGGGTCGACGACCGCGTCTGGCTGCCCCACCTGCTCGACGGGCGCACCTTCGCGGCGCGGTTCGTCCTCGACGACGGCGGCGAGCGACTCACGGAGTACGCCGTCGACCTGGACGTGGACCTCTGACGTGGGGCTTACGTGCCCGTGCCCGCGAGGACACACGTGCTCCGGAGTCGGGCGCTGACGAGCCTGTACGCCGGCGTGCTGTTCACCCTGCTGGGCCTCGTGGCGTGGGCGAGCGGCCGGCCGGCGATATTCCCGAGTCTCGGGCCGACGGCGTTCGTCCTCGCCGAGACGTACCGCGGCGACAGGGTCCGGGGGCGGCGGGTGGTCGGCGGCCACGTGGTCGGCGGCGTCGTCGGGCTGGCGGCGTACACCGCGATCGCCAGCGGTCTGTCGGTGACCGCGGTGCCGCCGGCGTTCTCGGGCGACGGTCTACGGCTGGCCGGCAGCGCCACGCTGTCGGTGGTGCTCACCTCGTGGGGGATGATCGCGACCGACACCGTCCACCCGCCGGCGTGCGCGACGACGCTGATCGTCTCGCTGGGACTGCTGTCGACGCCGACCCGGGTGGGCGTCATCGTCGCGAGTGTCGTCGCGCTGTTCGGGGTCCACCTCGGGGTGCGGCGACTGCTCGCCCGGGTGACCGGCGCCGAGTGGCCGCTCGACCCCCAGGAGTGATCAGATGACCGTGCCGTGTTTCTTGTCCGGGCGCTGTTTCTCGACGTCGCGGTAGAAGCCAAAGCGGACCGCCAGTTCCGCCCGCAACTCCGAGGGCGGGACGATCTCGTCGATCACCACCTCGCTGGCCATCCGGTGGA
>CAYODS010000094.1:0-12477 GCA_964402765.1 uncultured Halobacteriales archaeon | reverse complement strand
CGATACGGTCGTGGTCAACGACCGCATCGCCGACAACATGCTCCAGCAGGTCCAGACCCGCACCGACGAGTACGACGTGCTGGCGATGCCCAACCTCAACGGCGACTACATCTCCGACGCCTGTGGCGCCCAGATCGGTGGCCTGGGGATCGCCCCCGGTGCGAACATGGGCGACGGGCGCTTCCTCGCGGAGCCGGTCCACGGCTCCGCGCCGAAGTACGCCGGCCAGGACAAGGTCAACCCCACCGCGATGATCCTCTCCGGACGGATGCTGCTGCGACACCTCGGCTGGGCGGACGCCGCCGACCTCGTGCGTGACGCCCTCGAAGCGCAGATCACCGCGAAGCGGGTCACCTACGACATCGAGCGCCAGATCGAGGGCGGCGAGCGCCTCGCGACCAGTGAGTTCGCCGGCGAGGTCGTCGAGCGGATCGAGTCGCTGGCCTGACCCGTCACGCGCTCTTCTCGCCCTGATCGCCGCTGTCGCCCGACCGCGGCAACTCGACGGTCGCCGTCGTCCCCTCGGGGCCGGTCTCGAACGAGAGGTCGGCGCCGATCCGCTCGACGCCCCACCGGGCGAGCCACAGTCCCAGGCCGGAGCCGTGGTCGAGTGCGGTCTCCTCGCCGCTGCGGACGACGGCGAGTTCGCCCTCCGGGATGCCCGGCCCGTCGTCGGTGACGGTCACGAGCACCGCCGTCGGCGTGCGCTCGACACGGACCCGCACCGGCGCCGCCACGCCGCCGTCCGCCGTCGTCTGTGCCGTCGCGTCGTCCGTCTCGTTCTCGCCGTCCCTGGGGACGGCGTGCTCGACGCTGTCGCCAGACCTCGTCTGGCTGCCAGTCGAGGCGTGCTCGACACCGTCACCGGACCCTGTCCGGTTGCCAGTCGAGGCGTGCTCGACACCGTTCTCGACGAGTTCGGCCACGACGGTGCGCAGGGTCTCGCGGTCGGTGGTGACCGTGGCGGAGGTGGTCTCGACGGCGACGCGGTCGTCGTCGACCGCCGCGGCGACCGCCTCGACGAGCGCCGCCACGTCGACGGCGTCCCGGCGTGGCTCGCCGGCCAGCGTGCGCTCGATGTCGCGGGCAGTCTGGCCCAGCGAGAGGAGGTCGTCCGTCTCGGCGAGGGCGGTGTCGAGCATCTCCGCGACCTCGGGGTCGTCGACCCGGTCGCGGGCGCTGCTGGTGAACCCCCGGACGACGCTCATGTCGTTGCGGAGGTTGTGCCGCAGGACGCGGTTGAGCACCGCGAGTCGCTGCTCGCGCCGGCGGGCGTCGGTGACGTCCTGCCAGACGAGCGTGTAGCCGACGCGGTCGTCGTCGACGGTCAGCGGCTTCGCGGTCACCGAGTAGGTGTGCCTGCCGCCGTTGCGGACGGTCACCTCCCCACCCTCGCGGTAGTCCAGGTCGCCGTCGAGGTGGGCCGCCAGCGGGTCGGTGAGCACCGCCCGCCCGTCGACGTCGAGGGCGTCCTCGGCAGCGTCGTTCGTCGTCACGATCCGCCCCTGGTCGTCGACGATCACCACCGGGTTGCCGAGGTCGTCGATCGCCGCCCGCTCGCCCCGGCGTCGCGTCGCCGGGTGAAACTCGAACATGTCGCTGCCGAGGAAGGCGTAGGCGTCCATCCCGACGTGGACCAGAAACAGGACGGGCGCGAAGTTCAACTCGGGCGTGGCGCCGACGCCGAACAGCCACACCACGAGCGCGGAAAGCGGCGGCACCGGGCTCAGTCCGACGGCGACCGCCTCCCCGCGGTACAGCGACCCGTAACTGACAACCGTGTCGAACAGCAGCAGACTCCCCAGGACGACGACGCCGACGGCGGTGCCGCCGAGCACCTGCGTGACCAGTCGGAACTCGTACTCCAGTCCCCACACCCCGGCCGTCTCGACCACTTCGGGTGTCCCCGCCCACAGCAGGCCGTGCATCCCGTTCGTCGCCGCCAGCGCGAGCACCACCACCGGCGCCAGCGCGACGGCCACCCCTGTCGGGCGGCCCCGCAGTCGTCCCCGCCCGGTGTACTCCAGGGCGAAGGCGACGAAGTACGCCCCCAGCGCGGTCAGCAGTGCCCCGCCGACGACGCCGAGCGCGCGCCGCAGCGCCGGTGCCCCGGTCAAGAGCGCGGCGGCGTACACCACCCCCCACAGCGCCTGGGCGAGAAGCGCCGCCAGGAACCACCCCGCGCCGGGCTTGCTGCGGTACCGCCAGATCAGCACCACCAGCACGGCCGTCCCCACGGCCGTGCCGACGGCGCTGGCCAAAAGCAGCGTCCCGACGGGCATCGCATGTCGCTTCGATCGGCACCCTCTTGGCCGTTCCGGCGGTCCCACAAGCGTAATACCCGGCGACCCCGCCCGCCCGGTATGGACCGCCTGTTCGCCCCCTGGCGGATCGAGTGGGTCGAGCGCGACGACCCCGGGGAGTACGACTGCCCGTTCTGTGCGCTGCCGGCCCGCGACCCCGACGAGGACCGCGAGAACAACGTCCTCGTCCGCTCCGAGCGGGCCGTCGTCATGCTGAACAACCGCCCGTACAACCCCGGCCACGCGATGGTGATCCCCCGCGAGCACACCGGCGACCTCCGCGCGCTTGACGACGACACCCTGCTGGACCACGCCCGCCTGCTCCAGCGCACGGTCGACGCGATGGCGACGGCGCTCGAACCGGACGCGTTCAACACCGGGATGAACCTCGGCGGCAGCGTCGCCGGCGGCTCCATCGACGACCACCTCCACACCCACGTCGTCCCCCGCTGGGAGGGCGACACCTCGTTCATGCCCGTCGTCGCCGAGACGACGGTGATAGTCGAGGCCGTCGCCGAGACCTACGACCGCCTGCACGACGCCTTCGCCGCCCAGGACGGCGTCACCGTCCCCGAGGCCGGCGCCGTGCGGGTCGAGGAGTGACCCCGCGGATCACGGCACACAGTCGTCGCCCGGACGGTACTCTGTCGCCACCAGTCTCGGTAGCGACCGGAACGCGAACTGGCAGTCCTCCGCCGCCCCCGGCGACTCCTCGACGTACCCGACGACCGTGGCACACTCCCCGCGTGACGAGAGCGGGGTGGCCGCGTCGAACTCCGGCCTCGCCGCGCCGGTCAACAGGTACCGCCGGTTGTCCGTCACGAACACCACGCCGACCGACGTGCCCGTCGGCCCGTCCTCGCAGTGGAACCCGCCCTCGACGACCCTCGCACGGCCGCGGTAGGTCTCCGTCTCGCGGGTCCTCCCCGGCGTGTCGGTCGAGTCGCTCTCGTCCCCGCCTTCGTCCGCTCCGTCTCCGTCGTCCGTCGGGTCGCGTCCGGCACACCCGGCGAGGGCCGCCGCCGCACCGCTCGCGAGTCTCAGTACGGTTCGTCGTCGCACGTCTCCCGGTCGGTCGCGGAGCATCGTGAACCGTTCCCAGGCTCAAGCGACTCTTTGACCGCCGCTCGCGTCGACACCGCTTTGAGTCGCCCGCCGCTACCCCGACTATGGCCGGCGACGCCGACTCCGGCCCGCCCGACGGCGAGCGGTCGCTGCGGTCGCGGCTGCCGCTCGTCCCCGACGAGACGGCGCCCGTCGCGGCCGCCGGAGCCCAGGCGCGTGACCCCGCGCTGAACCGGTCGAGCGTGCTCCGGCGGGCCGGCGCCGTCGTCTTCCTGGTCAACCTCGCGCTGTTGCTCGCGAAAGCGGCGGTGTGGTGGGCCACCGGCAGTCTCGCCGTCGGCTCCGAGGCGGCCAACAGCCTCACCGACTCGGTGTACAGCCTGGTCGTCCTCGCCGGACTGTACCTCACGACGAAACCGCCCGACGTGGAGCATCCTCACGGGCACGAGCGCATCGAGCCGTTCGTCTCGCTGTTCGTCGCCCTCGGCGTGTTCGCCGCCGGGGGCCTCGTCCTCGCGAGCGCCGGCCGGTCGCTGCTCTCGGGGGCGTACGCCGAGGCGGGCGTCCCCGGCGTCGCCGCCCCGGCGGTGCTCGTCGTCGGTGCCCTCGCGAAGGTGGGGCTGTACCGCTACTGTCTCGCGATGGGCAGGCAAAGCGGCTCGCCCGCGCTGGTCGCCACCGCGCTTGACACCCGCAACGACGTGCTCACCGCCGTCGCCGCGCTCGTGGGCGTGCTCGGTGCCGCCGCGGGCGCCCCGGTCGCCGACCCGCTGGCGGCCGTTCTCGTCGGCGCCGTCATCGTCTACGCCGGCGTCTCCATCGCCCGCGACAACCTCAACTACCTGCTCGGCACCGCCCCGCCGGAGTCGCTGCGGGCGGAGATCCGCGACCGGGCGCTCGCCCACGACGACGTGCGCGGCGTCCACGACGTCGTCGCACACTACGTCGGCCCCGAGGTCGACGTCTCCCTGCACGTCGAGGTCGAGGGTGACATGACCCTGCTGGAGGCACACGACGTCGAGACCGAGGTGATCGAGGCGATCCGGGCGCTGCCAGCCGTCGACGACGTGTTCGTCCACCTCGACCCACGCGAACTCGACGAGTGGAAGGCCGACGACGCCGCCGCTCGGGATTGACACCCCGCGAACTGTCTGATGCGGTACACAAACTGCGATCCGGAACCGCTTATGTTGTACCGACCCCGAGCACTCGGGGATGACCGACGGACCGAGGGTCGCCGCCGTGGTCGGGAGTCTCCGGGCGAAGAGCACCACCCGTGTCGCGGTCGAGCGCGCCCTGGCCGCCGCCGCGGTCGCCGGCGTCGACACCGACCTGCTCGACCTGCGCGAGTTGGAGTTGCCGCTGTACGACGCCGACGACCACTCGGCCGGCGACGCGCCCGAACTGCGCCGCCGTCTGCGGGCGGCCGACGCCGTGATCCTCGGGTCGCCGATCTACCACGGCACGATCGCCTCGCCGCTGAAGACCGCGCTGGACTACTGCGGGTTCGACGAGTTTGAGGACACCCTCGCGGGGATCGTCGTGACGGCGGGCGGTCGCTTCCCCACGCCGGCGATACTGCACCTCCGTACTGCCGTCCGGTGGGTCCAGGGGTGGGTTCACCCCACTCACGTCGGCATCCCCGACGCCAGCGACGCGATCCAGGACGGTGCCGTCGTCGACGACGGCGTCGCCGACCGCCTGGAGACCCTGGGCGAGGCGATGGTCGACTACGCGGCGATCGGGCGGCTGCCCGACCTGGCCGCGGCGGCCGAGAGCGACGACGAGGTCGAGGACGGGACGGGGGTCGTCTGCGACTGACCCGGCTCGTCCCTCGCCGTGGACTCAGACCGGCTCGCCGAAGGCGTACATCGTGTTCTGGTCGGTGATCGCCACCTCGAGGAAGTCGCCGGGCTCGACGCCGTGTGCGGGGGCGTCCTCGACTATCACCTGCCGGTAGGCCGGATCGCGGCACTTCACGGAGTCGCCGGTGCCGTGCTCGACGACGAGCACCTCCCGGCGGGAGCCGACCATCGCCTCGTACGCCTCGCCGACGATCGCCCGCTTCTCGGCGCTCATCTCCTTCGAGCGCTCCTTCTTGACGGTGCCGCCCAGGCCCTTCATGTCGGCGGCGTCGGTGTCGGGCCGCTTCGAGAAGCGGGTGACGTTGACCTTCTCTGGGCGGGTCTCCCGCAGCAGGGCCATCGACTGCTCGTGATCGCGGTCGGTCTCGGTGGGGAAGCCGACGATGAAGTCCGTCGACAGCGTCCAGTGATCGAGGTGGCGGTCGAATGCCTCGACCACCTCGATGAACTCCTCGACCTGGTGCTGGCGGCGCATGTCCCCGAGCACGTCGTCCGATCCCGACTGCACCGGGGCGTGCAGGAAGTTGTACACCTTCTCGTTCTCGGCGAAGACGCGGGCGAGCTCCTCGCGGATGCCGTGGACGCCCTTGGGGTTCGCCATGCCCACTCGCACCCGGAAGTCGCCGTCGATGGCACAGACCCGCTCGACCAGTTCGTGCAGCTTGCGCTGGCCGTCGTCCCAGCCGTACACGCCGGTGTCCTGGCCCGTCAGGCGGATCTCCGAGGCGCCGGCGTGAACGAGCGCCCGGGCCTTCTCGACGTTCTCGGCGACTGGTGGGGAGTCGATCTTCCCGGTCGCGTGCTTCGTGATGCAGTACGAGCAGTCGGACATACAGCCCCGGGCGATCGGCAGGATACCCACCTCGCCGTCGACGATCGGCTCCGTGTCGGCGGCGGGGGTGGGACACTCGCCGTTCGTTATCGCCTCGGGGACGTCGTCCCAGTGGAGCACGTCGGCGTCGACGCCGGCCTCGCGGAACTGCTCGCCCTGGGCGAGTGCCATACACCCCGTGACCACGAGGTCGGCGGGCGTCTCCTCGTCCAGTTCCCGGGCCCGCCGGAGCATGTTGCGCTCGGTCTTCTCGACGACCGTACAGGTGTTGAGGATGGCGACGTCGGCGGCGTCGGGGCCGTCGACGGGCCGGTGGCCGGCGTCGCGCAGTCGCCGCTCTATCCGGCGGCTCTCGCCCCGGTTGGAACTGCACCCGTACGTCTCGATGTGGTACCGAGCCACGCCGTCGTTACCGCTCGCGCAATCAAAAGCCCGACGATCACGGTGGTCGTCTCGCCCGTCGGCGGTCGCGTGTGCCGGCTCCGCTCCGGCGTCAGCGCGAGGTGGTCCGCCGGAAGTCCTCGACGATGTCGACGCCGGAGGAGGCACCGATGCGGTCGGCACCCGCCTCGAACATCGCCCGCGCCGCCTCGTAGTCGCCGATCCCGCCGCTCGCCTTCACCGGGAGGTACTCCGCCATCAGTTCCACGTCGGGCACCGTCGCGCCGCCGTCCGCGAAGCCGGTGGCGGTCTTGACCATGTCCGCGCCCGCCTCCCGGGCCAGCGCGCAGGCCTCACGCTTCTGGGGATCGGTCAGCAGTGGCGTCTCGATTATCACCTTCACCGGCAGGGGCGTGGCGGCGACGACACCCTCGATCTCCTCGCGGACGGCGTCACCCTCGCCGGCCTGCAGTCGCCCGACGTTGATGACAACGTCGAGTTCCTCGGCGCCGGCCTCCCAGGCGCGTTCGGCCTCCTCGCGTTTCATCTCGGTGTCGTGCTGGCCGTGGGGGAAGCCGATCACCGTCGCCAGCAGCACCTCGGGGGCGTACTCGGCCGCCAGCGACACGTAGCAGGGAGGGAGACAGGCGTTCATGCCGTACTCTCTCGCCTCGTCGAGCACGCGCCTGACGTCGTCCGGCGTCGTCGTCGGCCCCAGGATCGTGTGGTCGATGCGTGCGGCGAGGTCGGCGGCGTCCATACTTCCGCGAGGGGGGCCGGGCGCAAAAGTCGGTCGTCTTCGCCCGTCCCTCCCCGGTGAGGACGCGTACCGGAACGGTTTTGATCGTCCGATCCGAATCACGGACAGATGATCGGTGGGTCGGCGACCGATGACGTGCCGTCGCTCGCCTGGTCGCTCCAGGGGTCGATCCCCGACCTGCTGCCGGCCGACTTCGGCTTCCCGGAGCCGATCTACTGGGCGCCGGTGGCGCTCGCGCTCGTGGCGGTGCTGTTCGTCCTCTACTCCGTCGGCCCGACAGTCACCGACTGGACCGCCGTCGCGCTGGCTCCCTGGATCGGCGTCGGCTCCGTGTTGCACGTGCTCTACCAGGAAAACTCGTTCTTCGATGCGGTCCGGCCGCTGTTTGGCAACCCGATGGTGTACCTCACGACGGCGGTGGTCGTCGCCCTCGTGTGGACCGTCTCGGAGTTCATCGTCGACATGCGCCCCCCCGGCGCCTCGAACGACCGCCAGCTCGGTGCCGTCGGCGGCGGCGTGTTGCTCGCCCTGCTCGCGTGGGCGGTGTACATCGTTGCCGTCCGCCAGTTCGTCGAGGTGCGCCCGTTCTGGCCGACGATCGCCTTCGTCGGCGCCGCCGTGATCGCGGGGGTCGGGTGGGTCGTCGTCAGCGTCTTGTTCTCCTCGTCGGCCTCGGTCGCCGGGCGCACCGGGCTGGTGGTGCTGTTCGGCCACACCCTCGACGGCGTCTCGACCGCGCTGGCGGTCGACGGCCCGATCACCGGCTTCACCGAGCGTACCCCGCTGTCGCGGTGGGTGCTGGAGGTCGGCGCCTCGCTGCCGACCGCCGACGTGCTCGGCACCGCCTGGCTGTTCGTGCTCGTGAAGATGGTGCTCGCCGCCGTCGTCATCGTCGCCTTCCGGGAGACGCTGCGGGACAGTCCCGCGATGGGCCGGATGGTGCTCGTGTTCGTCGCCGCCGTCGGCCTCGGTCCCGGCCTCCACAACGTCGTCCTGTTCACCGTCCGTGAGTGGGTGACCGTCGTCGGCACGGTCTGACCCGTTCCGACCTCGCCAGCGTTTAGCCACCCCCCGTCGAACGCCCGGTATGGCGAAACAGCCACACCTCCTCGTCGAGGACGGCGCCCTGAACGACGTCGCGCTCGTGCCGGGTGACCCCGGACGCGTCGACCGTATCGCCGGCCAGTGTGACGATGTCGTCGAGGTCGCCCGCAACCGCGAGTACAAGATCGTCAACGCCACTTATGACGGCGCGCCGCTGACGGTCTGTTCGACCGGGATCGGCTGTCCATCTGCGACGATCGCCCTCGAAGAACTGGCCGCCGTCGGCGTCGACACCGTGATCCGCGTCGGCACCATCGGCGCGCTCCAGCCCGGTATCGAGGTCGGGGACATGGTCGTCGCCACCGGCGCCGCTAAGAACGAGGGCACGACGAAGCGGTACGAGCCCGTCGAGTACCCCGCGGTCCCCACGTACGACGTGCTGTCGGCACTCGTGGACGCCGCCGAGGCGACCCAGGAGGACGCCGACGATGTCCACGTCGGCCCGGTCGCCACCGACGACGCCTTCTACGCCGAGACCGACGCCGTCGTCGATGACTGGGAGGCCGCCGGCCTGCTCGCGGTGGAGATGGAGGCCGCCGCCCTGTTCTCGGTGGCCCGCCGGAAGGGACTGGCCGCCGGTGCGATCTGCACCGTCGACGGCAACCTCGTGACCGGCTCACAGAAGGGCGAGACCGAGGACGAGGAACTGCCGGCGAAGGCCCGTGACAACGTCGAGCGGGCGATCCACATCTCCCTCGAAGCGGTGCGGGACCTCGACTAACTGCCGTCCGTGCGGTCACGGTCGGGGCCGTGTCCGCCGGCCCCTGACAGCTCTCCGGTGTGGGCCCTGAGGAGTCGACCGGCGACGTCCTCGGTGTCCTCGGCACCCAGGGCGGACTCGACGAGCAGGTGCCCGCCGATCGCGGCGGGGCTGATGACGGTGTCCGCCCCGGCTCGGCGGAGTTTCTGGACGTTCTCGCGCTCGGCGGCCGCGACGACGATCCGCACGTCCGGGCGCAACTCCCGGGCGGTGAGAATGGAGAGGGCGTCCTGTGCGTCGTCGCTGGTGGCGACGACGACGGCCCGTGCCCGCCCGATCCGGGCACGCTTCAGCGGTTCGTCGTCGCTCGGGTCCGCGACGATCGCCATGTACCCGCGGTCGCTCAGTTCGCTGGCCTTCGTGCTGTCGGGGGTGACGACCACGAACGGCGTGTCCTTCCCCCGCAACTCACCCAGCACCGGCTCGGTGAGGTCGCCGTACCCCAGCACGAGCACGTGGTTCTCCAGCCCTTCGAGATCGGAGTCGGTCATCTGGCCGAGTACCCTCGTGAACCGCGCTTCGATGGCCGGCCCCAAAAGGGCACCCAAGGCGATCGCGAAACTGGCCGTCCCGAGGACCACCACGCTCATTCCGAACAGTCGTGCGACCTGTGACGCCGGCGTCGCGTCGCCGTACCCCACGGTGCTCGCGGTGACGATCGTGTAGTAGAAGGCGTCGGTCAGGGTGTCGACGCCGGAGAACTGCTCGCGGAGGGCGAAGGCGCCGACGGTGCCGTACACCTGGACGCCGACCAGCGCCAGTCCCGCCGCCAACTGCGTCGTGGTCAGCGACAGCCGCCGGGTGAACCGTCGCCGGTTCAGGAGGACGACCGGCAGCGTGACCAGCGACCCGACGACCAGTGGCACCGACAGCACGCTCGACTGCACGACGCCCTGGGCGGCGGTCACCGGCAGCAACAGCACCGTCGAGTACCACGCCGCCCGCAGGCCACGGCGCAGTCCGAAGGCGCTGGCGACGATCATGAAGCCGGTGAGCGTGCCGGTAAAGCCCGCCGTCCGCCGGACCGTGTCCGGGATGGCCTCCGCGAACAGCAGCGGCGACGTGGTCGACCCGATGTTGGCGATACCCGTCGCCACCGACAGCAGCGCGACCGCGAAGGTGAGCACCACCGTGATCCGGATCCCGATCCACGCACGGAGCGAGCCCCGGTCCTCGCCAGCCATCCCTACACCGTCACACACCCACCGACAAATGACCGACGGTCGTCGCCGAACGGGGCTGACAGGTGTCACGTGGGCCACTCGCGGAACGGCGTGACACGCACCCGCCCTGACCGTTCCGCGCCCGTGCTCAGGTCACGGGGCCCGCTGGTCCCGCCATCCCACTTCAACCCCCGCACCGAAGCGCCCTTGCCCCCGCGGTGCCGGGAGTCGGTATGGAGTGGCGGCTGTTCGCCGACCTCGCCGAGCGGGCGGGCGAGCGCCGCGTCGAGGTGTCTGTCGACGGGGAGCCGACCGCACGGGACGCCCTCTCGGCGCTGGTCGACGCCCACCCGGCGCTTGCCGACCGCGTGTACGAGGACCCCGAGACTCGCTCGGGGCTGCGTCCCTCGGTCACCGTGGTCGTGGCCGGCGACCCGGTCAAGACGCTTGACACTCCCGTCTCCGAGGGCGCGGACCTGGCGCTGTTGCCGCCCGCCAGCGGCGGGTAGGTCAGCGCCCGAGGTGGCCCCGGTCGCGGTAGTCCGCGGTGAGGTCCGCGCTCATCACGAAGTCCGGTTCGTCGGCGATGTCCACCTGCAGGTAGGCGACGTCGCTCACCCGTCGGGCGGTCTCGGGGACGAGCACCCGGGTGCGGTCCACCCCGAGGGCGGCCGCGTCGCGGGCCACCGCCGACAGCAGCGCCCGCCCGCTCGCGAGGTCGGTCCAGGCGCCGACGCCGTACTCCGCCCACTCCTCGTGGGCGTCGTCGTCACCGTCTCCCGCGCGCTCGTAGGTCCGGGTGCGGTAGGTCATCGCCCTGGCTCCGCCCGGGCCCCGCACGGCGAGCACGCGACCGAGGCCCTCGCCGTCGCCGTCGGCCATCGCGTGCACCCGGTCGCGGGTCAGTTCGGCGAGCGCCCAGGTCTCCTCGGTCGAGAGGGTGAGCCCCCGGAGGTGGTGGTCGGCGGCGCCCCCCCGCCAGGCGCGCCAGGCCACGTCGGGGTCGGTCGTCACCCGCAGGGCGTCGTCCGCGACACCCGGACGGGCGACGAGTCCGTCCGGGTCGGGGTCGGGGTGGACCCAGCGGAACTCCGTCGCCGGCTCGTACCCCGCCGCGCGGGCGGCGCCCAGGCCGGCGCGGTTCCAGGAGAACACCATGATACGCATCGTCGTCGCCCCCCGCTCGCGCGCCCAGTCGAAGCCGGCGTGGGTCAACTGGCGGCTCACGCCCCGGCCCCGGTAGCGGGGGTTCACCCGCATCCCCTGGCCCCACGCCTCGCCGTCGTCCAGCAGGACCGACTGGACGACGCCGGCGATCGCCGTCTCCGGGTCGTCCCGGCCGGCCACGTCCGCGACGAGGGTGCGCTGGCGCGGCCCGTCGCTGTCGACCCAGTCGGCGAACACACCGGGCAGGTAGTCGCCGGTCTCGCGCTCGCCCCAGGTGTCCTGGGTGAACGCCACCACGGCGGTCTCGTCCGCCGGACGGGCCTGCCGCACCGTGATCGTCGGTCCCGCGTCGTCCGGTGGCCCCGTCTCGCCGTCTTCGGCGCCGTCGCCGTCCTCGACGGTGTCGCCGCCCATCAGATCCAGGGCACCGAGCGCTCGGTCAGCTCGCCGGCGACCGGCCGTCGCATCGCCGCCGCGGGGTCGTCGGCGTTCGCCAGCGCCCACATCAACTTGACCGTCGCCGTGCCGGGCAGGGTGTCCTCGCCCTCGATCACCCCCGCGTCGAGCAGGTCCCGCCCGGTGTCGTACACGCGGTCACACACCCGCCCCTCGATGCACTGGCTGGTCATCACGACCGTGGTGCCGCCCTCGACCAGCGTCTCGATCCGGTCGATCAGGTCGGTGTGGACGTGACCCAGCCCGGTTCCCTCGATCACGAGGCCCGCCTGGTCGGCCATCGCCTCCAGGCGCCCGGGGTCCATGCCAGGCGTGAACTTCAGTAGCTGGACGTCCTCCTCGAGGGTGGGCTCGCAGGCGAGGTCGACGGCGCCACGCTCGCGGTGCTCGCGGCGGAACTCGACGCGCTCGTCGTCGTAGTCGACGTACCCCAGCGGCGCCCGGCCGACGGTCTCGAAGGCGTCCCGCCGGGAGGTGTGGTTCTTGCGGGCGCGGGTTCCCCGGTGCAGCGCACACCGGGTGTCACCCGTCTCGGCGTGCATGCAGATCATGACCTCCGCGCAGTCGCTCTTGGCCGCCTCGACCGCACAGACGGCGTTCATCACGTTGTCCGAGGAGGGG
>CAYODS010000093.1:0-12481 GCA_964402765.1 uncultured Halobacteriales archaeon | reverse complement strand
GCCGTCGAGGACGGTGACGGCTGGTACGCCAGCCACGCCTGGCACCCCGCCTTTCTCTCGGGGACGCAGACCTTCGCGTTCGAGGTGGTCGCACAGCGCGGGTGGGAGCCGCCCGACGCGGTGGTGGTGCCGGTCGGCCACGGCACGCTCCTGCTCGGCGCCTACCGCGGGTTCTCCGCGCTGCGGGAGATGGGGGTCGTCGAGTCGATGCCCGCGCTGTACGCCGCCCAGGCCACCGGTTACGCGCCCGTCGTCGAGGCGTTCGAGGACACGGGCTCGCTCGAACCGGAGGACGACCCCGGCGGCGACGACCTCCCGGCGGAGTTCGAACGGGCCGACGTGGGGCTTGAATCGCTGGTCGACCGGGACGGGGACCCGAACAACGAGGTGACCGACGCCATCCACGTCCGGGAGCCGGCGCGGATGGAGGAACTGGTCGAGGCAGTGCGGGCGACCGACGGCGACGCCCTCGCGCTCGGGGAGGACCCCGTCGAGCTGGCGCTGGACGAACTCCACCGCGCCGGTTTCTACGTCGAGCCGACGTGTGCCATCGCGCCGGCCGCCCTGGAGACCCTGCGCTCGCGGGGTGACATCGCCCCCGAGGACGACGTGGTCGTCCCGCTCACCGGGACCGGACTGAAGACGCTGTGACGGCAGGCCGAGCACCGCTCCGTCGGCGGGGGGGTGTTCCGACACGACAGCCACGCACCTCCGGCTACTGGCGGGCGTACAGCGAGTAGGCGATAAGCACGAGGCCGGCGAGTTGGAGCACCCGCACGCCCAGGCGGAACCAGCGCTGCAGCGTCAGCTCGAGGACGCCGACCCGGAACAGCAGCGTCCCGAGGAAGGCGACGCTGTAGGTGACAGCGGTCAGTAGGATCAGTCCGACGGAGAGGTACCGCATCGGCCGACTCTGGTTGCGCCGCAGGCCGCGAAACGCCTGGTAGCCGACGAACAGGCCCACGATGGCGGACGCGCCCGCGACGACGCTGACGGCGACCTCGACGGTGGTGAGGCTCTCGAACACCATCTACAGTTCCTCCCAGAGTCTCGTGAGCCGGTCGGCGGGGTCCTCCCTGTCCTCGTCGGCGGTCCGGCGGCACTCAACGTCGACGTCGAACTCACCGTCGTCGAGTCGCACCGACAGTTCGGCGAGCGTGGCGACGTAGACAGTGTCGTGGTGGCCGTCGGAGCGGATGCGGTCGCGGTCCGTCACGAGTCCCGCCTCCTGGAGTCGCTGGGCCCGCCGGTACACCGTCGACACCGAGACGTCACACTCCTCGGCGATCTCAGTGGCCGACTTCGGTTGCGTGCTCGTCGCGGCCAGCACCGCCCGAGCGTACTCGTCGTCGAGCAGTCCGGCGACCGTCGCGAGGTCCGGCTCGGACTCCTCACTCACACTCCCCTCCTGACACCGCACCGGGGATAGCCTCTTCGGGCCGCCGCCAGCGGGACTGACAGTCACGCATCGGTCACCCACCCCCAGGCCCGTCGAGCGACGACGACGGCGAGGTGACCGACCAGCCCGGCCGTGGCGCCGACGAGAACGGCCTCGGCGACGGCGCTGGCTCCGACCCCGGCGCCGAGCGCGAGTGCGAACGGGACTCGAACCGCCGCGACGCCACCGACGACCGCGACGCCTGCCCCGACGGAGGGCACCAGGCCGCCGTTCGTCGCCGACTGACCGAGCGCCGCGGCGGCGGCGACCGCCCAGAGCGTGCCGGTCCCGGCCCCGCCGCCGACGGTCGCCCCGAGCACGAGCACCGCCCCCAGGAGGGTGCCGGCGACGAGCGCGTAGCCCACCGCGGTCGTCCCCGCGTCCGGGTCGCGGCCGACGAGCCAGGACGCCGCGGCCCGGTCGGGAGCCTCGCCCCGCGACCCCTCGCGACCCCTCGGGGTCACGTCGGGTCCTCCCCCGGACGGTACCCGGCGATGGCGGCGCCGGAGCCGTTCCCCTGGTCGAACCACAGTCGGGCGTCGTTCGTCAGCGGCTCGTCGAGGTCGACAGCGACGGTGTCACCGGGGCCGACGCGGTCGCCGGCGACCGACGGCGTCACGGCCTCGCCGTTCACGCGGACGCTGAGCCGGTCGGCGTCGACGGGGTCGCCGGCGACGTGGTGGAACCGCACCACACCGTCCCCGGGGTCGCCGTCGGGAACCCACGTGACCAGCGGGAGTCGGACTGGCGTGCCGTCTCGCAGTCCGCGCCAGTCCTCGTGGGTCAGGTGAACGTCGGCCACCACCACGCGTCCGCTGGTCCTGACGTCGGTCCGCGTGGCCTGCAGCGGTCTGTCCCTGTCGCGCAGCCAGGACTTGACTCTGCCCCTGTCGACGGCCGCGGTGCGCTCGAACAGGAACCCCTCACTGAAGTACACCGCCTCCGGGGTCGCAGCGAACGTGGTCCCGCGGCGCTCGACGGCGTCGGGCAGGCCGTCGTCCGGCTCGGCGCCGTGACACCAGACCCAGGGTCGGCCCCCGAGTGCATCCGAGATCGCCCCGAAGTCGTCGCTGGCCTCGTGGTAGCGTCGCACCTCGCCACGGCCGGCCCCGATCGCGGTCCGGACGCGACCGAGACCGGTCTCCGAGGGGCCTCGGAGGCAGAACAGCAGCCGCCCGTCGGCCACCGCGAGCGTGCGCCGACCGTCGCGGCGGGCGTACAGGTCGTACCCCTCGATGGAGCCGGTCTCCTCGTAGCCGCCGTCCAGCACCGTCTCGCCGACGGTCCCGCGGTCGAACCCGCCCTCGGCAAGAGGGTCGACGGGCCAGCGGTCTGTACGTGGTCGTAGCCCGCCAGGGGCGTGCCGAGGTAATCGAGTCGCTGGCGCATCGCGTCCGCCGGGAACCCGAACCGCTTTCCGGTCGTGTCCGCTCCCAACGCCCCGGGTCGCACCCGCTCGACGCCGTAGTCGTCGACGCGGGCGCCGGGAACGGCCCCGGGGGCGGGCAGCCACTCGCGGTAGACTGGTTCGTCCGTCGCCGGCACGTCGACGCGGCCAAACTGCACCTTCTGTCCCAGCGGCGGGAGGCCACTCGTACAGCCGGCCGTCGCCCCGAGTGCCGCCGTCGCGGTCGCGCCGGCGGTGCGCAACAGGCTCCGCCGACTCCTCGGTCGGTCGTCGTCGCTCTCCATCACGGGCTCACCTGGTCGTTCCACGGGTAATAGCCGGCCGTCGCCCTGCCGAGTCGACAAACCGGCGAAAGAGTTTAGTTAGGCCGTCGGGCCAGCGGCACGGAGCCGTTCGGGGATCGTCCCCGGGCCGTCGCCGGTGCCGAAGGTGACGGTGCCCTCCCAGTCGTGGCCCAGCGCGCGGACGTACGCCTCGGTCTCCTCGTCGACGCCGTCGGCGTCGGCCCCCGCCGCGGACGCCCCCGGCAGGCCGCTCAGGTGGACGTGCGAGACGGCGTCCCGGCGCCCGCGCAGCGTCTTGGGGTCCAGACCGGTCGCGCGGGCCCGGGCCACGTCGAGACAGACGGCCACGCCCCGGTCGATCAGCGGGTCCATCGCGTCGAACGGCAGCAGCGAGGAGGGCGCCACGCACAGCTCCAGCCCGGCGTGGTCGGCGTAGGAGTCGAGATCGAGCGCGAGTTCGACGAACCGCCCGCGGAGTTCAACGTCGTCGTACGCCGCCGTCAGGGCGCCGGTGCGGGGGAGGATGGTGGCCTTCCGTGCCTCTACGGCGGCGGCGACCTCGACGGCGTCCTGGCAGAGTTCCCGCGAGCCGCGCCGGACCTGCTCGGCGGGGGCCGCGAGGTCCGCGGCCGTCGGCAGGTCGACGACGATGTCCAGCCCGTAGGTGTCAGCGAGCGTGCCGAGCTCGCCGGCCTCCTCGCGCAGTCTGTCCGGTCTGTGGCGTCCCTCCATCGGTATCTCGACGAACCCCGCCTCCGCGTCCCGGCCCACCGCCGGCAACACGCGACGGTAGTCCGCGTCGACGGCCAGCGCGACTCCACTCCGTATCACGTCCCCACGCGCCCGCTCGCCCGACTTGGACCTTCCGGGGCGTCGGACGGCCGTCGGTCGCGGGGGTGACGGGACGGGTCACCGCTCGGGATGGGTCGGCGCGTCGAACCCCCCGCGGACGAGTGGTTTCGCGACGTGCCGTCGGGCGCTGGGGGGCACCTCGTACCAGCCCAGCGCCGGCCGGTCCACCGGACGCTCCCGCTTGCCGGGTGCCGTCGTCGAGCAGTCCCGGCAACGGTACCCCTGGTCGGCGCCCGCGCTCTCCATCGACCGCCCGCAGTCCGGGCAGGCGGGCACCACCCGCCCGAACGTCCGGGCCGCCCGCAGCGCGAACTTCTCCAGTTTCAGCGTGCCGTCGGCGAGTTCACCGCAGGCGGTGAGGCAGTCACCGGTCCGCAGCGCCCGCACCCGGTCGCGAAAGCGGCCGGTGGGCTCGAAGGCCACGCAGCGGAGGTGGGCCTCGTCCGGAAGGGTCGCCGGGGTCGCGTCGAGCGCCCAACGGGCAGTCGCCCGGTCCTGTCCGGCGGTCTCCTCGTCGGATTCCACGGGCACCACCCCTGGGTCGGCGAGCGTGAGGAAGACGTGGCCCCCCTCGCGGGTCTCTGGTGGGACGAGGACCACGCCGTCGACGCGGTACGAGCGCCCCGCCCGCAGGTCCGGCACCGCGGCCGAGCGCAGGTGGTCGTCGGTGCCCTGGTTCGTCACGAACGTCTCCCGGGCGGCGACCGGCTCCGAGTCGATCGCGTCCGCGACCGCCCGGGTCGTCTCGGGGTCGTCGCCGCGGATCCCGAACAGCACCGGCCCCGGGGTGTGGGGCACGCAGACGGCGTCGCCGGTCTCGCGGTCAACGGTGTCCCACGCAGCGGGGTACGCCCGGTCGGCGGCGGCGAACACCGACTCGTGGTCCACCTCGCGGGGCGTGCCGCGGCGCTCCCGCTCCCGGTAGGCGATCGTCTCGTGGGTCCAGTCGGCGTCGGGGCCGCGTCCCCGCCAGGCGCCGACGGCGGCCAGCGCGCCGATCAGACCGCGCTCGGTGCCCCAGGCGTCGTGGGCGTACCCCGCCCCGGCCAGCAGGTCGTGGGCCGCCTCGACAGTGCAGTGGTCCCGGATCGCCCGGCGCGAGAAGGTACCGACGGCCTCCGGAACGGCGGCGGGGTCACAGGGCGCGACCACGACGCCGGGGTTGGTGTCGGGGTCCTCGCGGCGGGCGCCCTCGGCGACCACCTCCCGGGCGACCCGGAGGGCGCGGTCGGCGTCGGCGTCGGTGTGGACCGCCAGCGCGGCGTTGCCCCGGGTCTTGTACTCGACGGCAGGGTTACAGCGCAGCAGCAGCGTCCGCTCGACGGTGGCCCCGTCACGCAGTCGCTGTGCGACCCGGTGGGCGGCGTAGGTGGTGCACATCCCCGTCGTGCGGGAGTCCGTGTCGTCCAGGCCGACGACGGTCACGTCGACGCATCGCGGGCGGAGCGGTTAGGCGTTTCCGGTGTAGTTCGGAATCCGAAACGCACGCGATCCGAATGGATCGTCCGCGTCAGACTCCCACGCCGGGACACAACGCATTTAAGCGTTCGAGGCATCGATCCGAATTGAGACGATGTCACGGTCCGCCCTGATCGGCAACCTCACCGCGATGCTTCGTGACGCGGGGTTCGAGGTGAGCGACCGCTGTGCCGTCCGGCCCAAGTCCTTCGACCTGGCGGCGCGGCGCGGGGAGGACCTGGTGCTTCTGAAGGTGCTCGGAAACGTCGACTCCTTCGACGTCCACACCGGCGAGGAGATGCGCCGCCTGGGCGAGTACCTGAACGCCACGCCCATGCTGATCGGTCTGCGGACCCGCGACAAGGACCTCGAACCGGGTGTCGTGTACTTCCGGCACGGTGTGCCGGCGCTCAACCCCGACACCGCGATGGAACTGTTCGTCGAGGAGGTCCCCCCGCTGGTGTACGCCGCCCCCGGCGGCCTGTACGTCACCATCGACGGCGACCTGCTGGCCGACGAGCGCGAGCAGCGGGGCTGGTCGCTGGGCCGACTCGCCAGCGAGTTGGGCGTCTCCCGGCGGACGGTCTCGAAGTACGAGGACGGTATGAACGCCTCCGTCGAGGTGGCGATGCAGCTGGAGGACCTGTTCGACCGGCCGCTCACATCGCCGATCGAGGTGCTCGCGGGCGCCGAGGACGTGCGCGACGCCGACCCGACGCCGGACGATCCCGACCCAGAGGTGGAGGACGAGCCGATCGTCGCCGCGCTGACCGCGGCTGGCTTCGAGGTCCACCCCACCGACCGCGCGCCGTTCGAGACCGTCTCCGAGGACGACGAGGGTGACGCCCGCCTGCTGACGGGCCACTCCGCGTTCACCGACGCGGCCCGCAAGCGCGCCCAGATCATGGCCTCGATCGGGCGGGTCACCCGGTCGCGCTCGGTGTACTTCGTCGGTGACGCCGACCGCGAGGGCGTCGACGGCACCGCCATCATCGACCGCGACGAACTCGACGGCGACCCCGACCGCCTCCGGGAACTCATCCGCGAGCGGACCGACGCCGAACCCGCCTGACAGGTCCGTGCCACGCGCCTCGCCACGGGACCCGCCCGGTCCCGACGCCGTCGCCACCCTCGTCGAGTCACGACTCGACACCTCCGTCCGGGAGGTGACCCGCTACGACGAGGGGCTGAACGCCGTCTACCACGTCGCCCTGCCCGAGGACTCGGCCGTGTGTAAGACGGCGACGTTCGCGACAGACGAGGAACTCCGGGTTGAGGCGGCGCTCACCGACCGTCTCGACCGCGAGACGGACGTGCCGGTCGCCGGCGTGCGCCGGGTCGTCGGCCCCGGGGCGAGTCCGCTGGACGTGACCGCGCTCCTCCTCGACCACGTCGACGGACGGACCGTCTCCGGGCCACTGTCGCTGTCGACGGCGGACCACCGGCGTCTCGTCGCCGAGTCCGGTCGACACCTCGCCGCCGTTCACGACGCCGACCTCGCCGACGGCGTGGGCCGACTCACCGTCCAGGCGGGGACACTCGCCCGTGAGGCCGAGCGGGAGTGGCCCTCCTTCTTCGAGACGCTGGTCGAGGAGACGCTGGCGGGCCTGCGCGGTGAGGGGTACACGACCGGCGACGGCCGGTTCGCCGACCTCGCGCCGACGGTTCGCGAGGCGCTCGCCGTCGGCCCGGGGGTCGAGACGCCGGACCCGGCGCTTTTGATGACCGACTACCGCCCGGCGAACCTCGTGCTCGGGCCACCGGGGGCGACGCCGCTGACGGAGGCGGTGATCGACGTGGGACAGGGACCGGTCGGTGACGGGTTGCTCGACCTGGCGCTCACCGAGGACGCGCTCGTGGACGTGCCGGTCGGCGGGACCGACCGGGCCGAGCGACTCTGCCGGGTGCTGCGCGAGCGGTACCAGGACTGGCGCTCGGTCGACCTGTCCGGGGCGTTCGAGCCCGGGGAACGGTACGACCGCTACCGACTGTACGCCCGGACGCGGCGACTGTCGGCGTTCGACTACTGGGTGCAGTTCGCTCGCGACGAGGAGAGGGCCGTCGCTCGGCGGTTCCGGTCGTCCGTCGAGGAGCGAGCCGCCGCGCTCGCTTAGGCCGCCTCGCCGTAGGTGCGGTCGAGGTAGGCGACGATGTCGTCGCTCTCGGGCATTCCCTCGATGCCGTTCGAGTTGTCGACCAGGACCGGCACGCCCGTCTGGCCGCTGACCTGCTCTACCTCGTCGCGCTGGGCGTGGGAACTGGGCACCTCGTGGGAGGTGTACTCCAGTCCGAGCTCGTCCAGCTTCCGCTTCACCTTGGCACAGTACGGACAGCCTGGCAACTCGTACAGCTCCAGGTCGGGGTTCGACGTCATCGGTCTCATCTACGCCGTCCCCGGTTAAGTGTGCCCCGGGTCGTTGCACCGCGCGCGCACGGGCGCGGCCTACCGCGTCTCGGTGATCTCCAGCGTGTAGCGCCCTTGGCCGGTGAAGGCGGCGACGAGGACGCCCACCTCCGGGCCGGGGTCGTCGAGTTCGACGCGCTCGTCGCTGCCCAGGCTCCAGGAGCGCTCGTCGTGGTCCGCCTCGGTCGGACGCCGCCCGTCGCGGGTGACGTACAGGTCGAAGTCGGCGTCACGCGGCCCGGACAGCGACACCACGACGCGACTCGCCCCCCCGCCCACCTCGTGGGTGTACCGGTCACCCTCGCCCGCCGACAGTCGCCCGGTCTCCTCGCGGACGCCGTCGCCCGGACCGTCGGGGTCGTCCGGTGGCCCCGGGTCGGGGAGTGAGGGGTCGTCCGGGTCACCGGGGTCCGGCAGCGACGGCTCGTCGGGCGGGGCGGGGTCGTCCTCCCCGCGCCACCGCCGGACGGCGACGTCGAGGACGCCCACGTCCTGGCGGTAGTAGTCGACGTGGTCCCTGACCGGGTCCGCGAACACGTCCCGGTAGTTCGGTGGCGTGGGGCCGCCGGCACCGACGGTGCCGAGCGGGTCGCCGAACTCGACCGAGCGGTAGCCGGTCGCGAGCGCCTCGTCCGCGGTCGTGTGGAAGTTGTCGACCGACTCGGCGGCGTCGGCCACCGCGGTCTCGTAGCGTCCGAAGTCGGTGGGTGCCTCGTCGGCCGCCGCCGCCCCCAGCAGCGTCACGCTCTCGACGCGACCGTCCCACGACCCGGTCGGGTGGTCGTCCTCGACGAGACTCTCCAGGGCGGCCAGCACCACCCGCGCGCCCAGGGAGTGCCCGAGGAGTCGCACCGGCACCTCCGGGTTGGCGCGCCGGAAGTCCGCGAGAAAGCGTGCGAGTTTCTCGCCGTTCCGGCGGGCGATCGCAACCGACGGGTACCAGTCGTCGAACCAGTACACGTCGTCTGCGTCCCACTCGTAGCCCACGAGCGGCGCCCCGTAGCCGACCGCCCGCAGGGCGTCGCGGACGATGGCGAACGTCTCGTCGGCGTCGTCCTCGCCGAGGAACCATCCGTGGACGAACACGGCCACCTCCTCGAGGGCCGGACCGCCCAGTCCCGGGACGCCCGTGGCCTCGTACTCGTACCGGCCCACGCCGGGACTGCGGTACACGAAGTTGAACGGCCCCACGCGGTAGTGCCCCCTCGTCGAGACCGTCGGGCCCGCCGCCCGCTGGCCGGCGGCCCGCCCGGCGGCCAGTGGTGCCGCGCTCAGGCCCGCCGCCGCCCGTCGCAGGAACTCACGGCGGTCCATGCAGTTTGATCCGCGTTCGAACACCTGCAATTTAACGCTTGGGAGGTGTGGCCGCCGTCTCGACGGGCCGGCCCGGGAGGTGTCGGAACGGTCCGGGGCGACCCCGGGTCAGTCGGCGAGGAAGTCGGGTGAGACGCGTTTCTCCGCGCGCTCGGCGCGGAGGTGCTCGAAGAAGGCGTCGGTGTCGACGTCGCGCTCCTCGCGCTCCTGGCGGTCACGGACCGAGACGGTGCCGGCCTCGGCCTCGTCCTCGCCGAGGATCAGCATGTAGGGCACGCGGTCGTCGTGGCCGGCGCGGATCTTCCGGCCGACGGTGTGGTCGCCGTCGGCGACGGAGACACGAAAGCCCTCACTCTGCAGGCGGCCGGCGACGGACTTCGCGTAGTCGAGACTGTGCTCGGCGACGGGGATGACCCGAACCTGCTCGGGGGCGAGCCACAGCGGGAAGTTGCCCGCGAAGTGCTCGATGAGCACGCCTATGAACCGCTCGAACGAGCCAAGCAGCGCCCGGTGGATCGTCACCGGCCGGTGTTCCTCGTTGTCCTCGCCGACGTACACCAGATCGAGCCGTTCGGGAATGTTGAAGTCCACCTGGACGGTGCCGATGGTCCACTCGCGACCGAGCGCGTCGCGGGCGTCCAGGCCGATCTTCGGGCCGTAGAAGGCCGCCTCGCCCTCCTCGACGTCGTACTCCAGGTCCTCGGCCTCGAGGGCGTTCTGGAGTGCCTCGGTCGCGTTCTCCCAGATCTCGTCGCTGCCGATGGCGTTGTCGCCTTTCGTCTCCAGTTTGTACAGCACCTCCAAGTCGAAGGTGTCGTAGATGTCCTCGATCACCTGCAGGGTCTGGAGGATCTCCGCCTCGAGTTGGTCGGGACGGACGAAGGCGTGGCCGTCGTCCTGGGTGAGTCCGCGCACCCGGAGCATGCCGGAGAGTTCGCCGGACTGCTCGTTGCGATAGACGGTGCCGAACTCGGAGTACCGCAGCGGCAGTTCGCGGTAGGAGTGGCGCTCGTCGCCGTAGATGTGGGCGTGGTTCGCGCAGTTCATCGGCTTCAGACCGTACTCTTCGTCGTTTTGCTCCCAGGCGAACATCTCGCCCTCCTGCTTGAACGCGTCGTAGTGCCCGGTGGGCTTCCACAGTTCGGCCTTGTTCAGTTCTGGGGTCCACACCTCCTCGTAGCCGAGTTCGTCGTTCTTCCCGCGGATGTACTCCTCCAGTTCCCGCCGGATCGTCATCCCGTTGGGGTGGTAGTGGACACACCCCGGGGAGTGGTCTGGCACCGAAAAGAGGTCCATCTCGCGGCCGATCTTCCGGTGGTCGCGCCTCTCGGCCTCGCGGCGGCGCTCGAGGAAGTCCTCCAGGTCGGCCTCGGACTCGAAGGCGGTGCCGTACACGCGGGTGAGCGAGTCGTTCTCCTCGTCGCCGCGCCAGTACGCCGAGGAGATGTTCAGCAGTTTCACCGCGCCGATCTGCCCCGTCGAGTCGACGTGTGGGCCCTGGCACAGGTCCTCCCAGTCGTTCTGGACGTAGAAGGAAACCTCGGACTCGCCGGCAGCCTCCTCGTTCAGGATGTCCCGCTTGTACGGGTTGTCGGCGTACTGCTGTAGGGCGTCCTCGCGGTCGCGGACCACCCGTTGCAACTCGTAATCGGCCGCGATGATCTCGGCCATCTCGGCCTCGATCGCCGCCAGGTCGTCCTCGTCGAGGTCGACGCCGGTCACGTCGTAGTAGAAGCCCTCGTCGGTCGGCGGGCCGATGGCGAGTTTCGCCTCCGGGTGGAGGCGCTGGAGTGCCTGCGCGAACACGTGGGCGGCGGTGTGACGCAGCACCTGCACGTACTCCTCGGACCCCTCGGTGACGATCTCCAGCTGGACGTCGCGCTCGATCTCGTGTTCGGGGGCGACGAGGTTCCACGCCTCGTAGCCGTCGAGGTCTCGCACCCGCCCGGCGACGGTGTCCTCACCGAGTCCCGGGCCGATCGAGTAGGCGACGTCCTCGACGGTGGTCCCGCTGTCGACGCTCATCTCCGATCCGTCCGGCAGTCGCACCGCTACCTGTTGTTCCGATTTCGACATCTGGTGACACCTCCGTGGGGCCCGCGGGTCGCCACGGCTACGGGTGGCGAACGCGGGCGAGAAGCGACGGCAGGGCTACGGGTGAGCACTTGCCCCCGGTGTAAAGCGGACACCTGCCATCTTACCCTCCGGTGGTGGGAGTCGAGACAAAAGCGTTTGGATCGCCCGCGTGATCCGCCCACCTCGGCCGGGGGTCAGTCATCGGCCGCCGCAAGCAGGTCCGTCGCCGACAGCAGGGCATCCAACTCGACGCCGGCGTCGGCCAGTCGCTCCCGTCCCCCCTCCTCGCGGTCGACGACGGCGAGCACGCGGTCCACCTCCGCCCCGGCCGCTCGCAGCGCCTCGACGGCCTCGGCGGCGCTCGTGCCGGTCGTCACCACGTCCTCGATCACCACCGTCCGGCCCCCTGCCGGCAGGTCGCCCTCGACACGGTTGCCGGTGCCGTACTCCTTCCGTGACTTGCGAACGACGGCGTACGGCCGGTCGAGTCGCAGGGCGGTCGCCACCACGAGCGGCACGGCGCCCAGCGCGACGCCCGCTGGCGTCTCGCCGTCGATCCGCGCCGCGAAGGCGTCGGCGATCAGCGAGAGCGCGGCGGGGTCGGTCTCGAAGCGGTACTTGTCGACGTAGTACTCGCTGGTCCCGCCGTGTGAGAGTTCGAACTCGCCGAAGCGGACCGCCTCGGCGTCGACGAGTGCCGCCACCAGTCGCTCGGTCTCCACTCCCGCCGTGGTGCGGGCGCGGTCGCCCTCACCGTCGCCGCCGGTGTCGGTCATGGGCGGTCCCACACGCCGGGCCGACTTAACCGCGGTGACCCGACGGTTGAAGTGCGATGGCGGGACCACCCCGCCCCGTGACCTGACACGCGACGCGGGGTCGGCCGAGGCGGGAGCGCGGCACACCGCCCCGCGAGAGAGACGCCACGGGTCTCTACCGGGAGACGCCACGGGTCTCTAAGGGGAGGCCCGATGCGCTTCCCAGGTGCCGCCTGTCAGTAGGGTTCGTCCTTCAGGCCCAGCCAGTAGGCGACGGCGTTCGTCGCGAGGTGCAGTGCCGGCGTGACGACGACCACGACGGCGAGCACCGTCGGCGGCGACAGGAAGACCTCACGGAACCACTCCAGCGCGAGGAGGGCGGTCAGTCCGACGCCACCGACGACGAAGTCGAGTTGGTCGACGACGGGGCGCCCCCTTCCCCGTCGTCGACCAACTCGACTTCGTCGTCGGTGGCGTCGGACTGACCGCCCT
>CAYODS010000092.1:0-12570 GCA_964402765.1 uncultured Halobacteriales archaeon | reverse complement strand
CCTCGACGGGCCCCTCCTCGACGATCTCGCCGGCGTACATCACCGCCACCCGGTCGCAGGTCTCGGCGACGACACCCAGGTCGTGGGTGATGAACAGCACCGACATGCCGAGTTCGTCCTGCAGGTCGTCGATCAGGTCGAGGATCTGCGCCTGGATCGTCACGTCCAGTGCCGTCGTCGGTTCGTCGGCGATGAGCACCTGCGGGCGGCAGGCCAGCGCGATGGCGATGAGCACCCGCTGGCGCATCCCGCCGGAGAACTCGTGGGGGTACTCCTCGGCGCGACTCTCGGGGTCGGGGATGCCGACCTGGTCGAGGATGTCGTACGTGTCCTCCCACACCGCCGCCTCGTCGGCGCCGCTGCCGGCGACCGTCTCCCGGAGGGCGTTGAACCAGGAGTCGCGGCGCTTGCCGCCGTGGCGGTGGAGTCGCAGGCTCTCGGCGACCTGCTCGCCCACCGTGACGGCGGGGTTCAGCGAGGTCATCGGGTCCTGGAAGATCATGCTCATCGACCCGCCACGGACCGCCCGCAGCGCCGACTCCGGCGCCGCCGTCAGTTCCAGGCGGTCGCCCTTCACGAACGGGCGGGTGGCGAACCGGTCGGCGAGGTCCGGGTCGCGGAACCACACCTCGCCGCCGGCGATCCGCCCGGGGTCGTCGACCAGTCCCATCACCGACAGCGCGGTGACGCTCTTGCCGGAGCCGGACTCCCCGACCACACCCAGGGTCTCCCCCTCGCGCAACTCGATGTCGACGCCGTCGACCGCCTTCACCGTCCCCCGCTCGGTGTCGAAGTGGGTCTGGAGGTCCGTCGTCGACAGTACCGGTTCGGTCACTGCTCCCCCGTCGCGGCGGCGAGCGGTTATATCTTACCCGTCCTCTCGCGCCGTCCGCGTGACGGCGGTCAGTCGCCGCCCTCCTCCAGTGCCGTCGCCTCGCGAACCTCGCGTGGCCGGTCGCCCACGAGCGCCGCCTCCAGCGCCCGGGCGACCTCGGCGGGGGCGTCTGGCCCGCCCGCCCGGGCCACGCTGCCGACGCTCCCGGGGTCGAAGGCCACCCCGAGCGCCTCGTACACCGGCCCCAGCACCGCGGCGATCTCAGAGCGGTCGCGGACGACGACCACGCCGGCGGTGGTGGCCGCCTCGCGGCGCACCCGCTGTGCGACCCCGGCGACCTTCCCCCGGCCCTGCAGCGAGTGTGTCCCCGGGCAGAAGGCCTCCGGCGGCTCACCCCGTTCGAGGTCGGCGCCGACCCCCGACAGCGCCTTCTGGACCGTCGCGGTGACGCGCTCGTAGCGGTCGTCGACGCGTATCGTGCGCTCTGCGACCGGGATCGCCAGGAGAAAGGCCAGCGTCGACCCGGTGTACGCCACCGCTCGCCCGCCCACGTCGCGCTCGACCGGCGGGTAGCCCCGCTCGCGGGCCGCCCGGCGCGCCCGGCCGTAGCCGTCGCTGCGGGTGTCCCGGCGCCCGAACGCCACCTGCCGGTGAGGGCGGGCCACCCGGACCGCCGGTCGGCCGTCGGCGGCGACCGAGAGCAGGTGACGGTTCACCGCGCGGTCGGCGTCGACCGTCGGGGCCCGTCCCCGGACGACCAGCACGTCCTCCGCACCCGGAGCGTCCATCGGTCCCCGTTGCGGCCGGACGCGTTTAGTATATCCGCCCGGCACCCGGCGTGTGGACGTGAGCGAGGACGACGGGGTCGGCGGTACCGGGGAGGACGTGGACGGGTCACGCGACGGCCCGGAGCGTGCCCGCCACGTCGCCACGCCCTTCGGCGGCGCCTCCGAGCGAGCTGCCGGGAGAGACGGTCACGACGCCGTCCTCTCGCGTGCCCTGCTCGACCGCTACCGGCGGGTGTCGCTGTTCAACTCGCCGTACGCCGCCCACGAGCGCGGTCGCGCAGTGGACCTGTATACCGCGGCAGGGGCGCCGTCGCCGGTCGCCGGCGAGGTGACGGCGGTGCGGTCCGCGAACGCGCCGCCGAAGCCGTACGCCGCCGACCGCGACCACCTCCTCGTCGTTGACACGACGGGGTACGAGCACGAGTGTGCCGACGGCGGGCTCTCGGTGCCGACCGGCGCCCAGGTGCGGGTGATGCACGTCGACCCGACCGTCGCGGAGGGCGACCGGGTCCGGGTGGGCGACCCGCTGGGCGAGACGGTCCGCTCGGGCTACTTCGCGCCCTGGGTGGACGACCACCTCCACGTCGGGGTGCGCCCGCCGGGCGCGAACCCGCTGCGGGCGACCGGGTCGTTGCCCGTCCGACTCGCCTCCGACGCCGGGATCGCGGCCCTCGACTGGGACGGCGGCGGCACCGTCGTCGAGACCGGCGACTGCTACGTCGCGCTCGACCGCCCCGTCCACCCCGCGCCGGGCGACCACCTCGCCGGGATCGCCGCTCAGGTTGGCGACGACCCCGTCCGGGCGGTGATCGACGGCGGCCTCGTCCACTACGACGGCGGCGGCCTGCTGCCGGCCCGTGACGGCGACGCGGTGGCGCCCGGGCGAGACCTCGCCGGTGCGCCCGTCCGTGTCGCGGGCACCCGCGTCGGGCGGGTCGCCGCCGACGGGCGCGGCGTCGAGTGGCGCGACCTCACCGTGACCCTGGACGGCGAGGCGGTGACGGGACTGTCGCTGTACGCCGGGTTCGACCGCGCCGGCGCGAAGGTCGTCGGTCCCGACCTCTCGCCGACCGTCGGCGAGGCCGTGCGGGTGCGCCTGGCGCCGTCCGGGTGATCGTCGTCGACCGTTCTCACTCGTCGGTGTCGTCGCCGTCGCCGTACCGGCGCTCGTGTCGCGCTCGCAGGCGCTCGTAGGCGGGGTCCTCGCGGACGGCGTCGAGGTGGTCGCGGTACACCTGCGAGATCGCGTGTTTCTCCTCGTCGTACCACTGCTGTGGGTCGCGCTCCTCGCCGTCGTCGCCGTACTTCTTGCCGCCGGGGTACTTCGCGTACCGCAGCGCGCGGGTCCAGCCCATCCGGAGGTACTTCCGGGCGAGGTCCATCCCGACGAACTCCTCGCGGTCGCGGTACGCCTCGTACCGGTCGCGGACGGCCTCGGCGGCCTCCTCGGCGGCGTCCAGGTCGGCGATCGTCCACAGCGGCAGCAGTTCGGACTTGTACGGCTCGATCTTGAACACGCCCTGCTCGTCGTCGGTGGGGCGGTACCGCTCCGGGTGTGCCCGGAAGTCCAGGTCGTACTCCGGGCCGTCTTCGCGCTCGGGCGGGTCGCCCCTGACGGCGTCGGGCATCAGGCGAACGCCAGGTCGTCGCTCCCGACCACCTCGCCGAACAGGAAGTCGGCGTGATCGAGCGCGTACTCGCGGTGCTCCTCCTCGATGGCGCCGACGGCGTCCTCCACGAGCAGGGGGCGGTAGTCCCGCAGGCCGGCGGACCCCGCGGTGTGCAACACGCAGACGTTCGCCAGCGTGCCACAGATCACGAGGTCGTCGATCCCGCGTGCGGTGAGCCAGCCGTCGAGTTCGGTCTCGTGGAAGGCGTCGTAGGTGTGTTTCTCGACGACGTGGTCCGCCGGTTCGACGGGGAGTTCCTCGACGATCTCCGTCTCCCAGCTCCCCTCGACGACGTGCTCGCCCCAGCGGTCGAACTCGTCGTAGTAGTGTGCGTCCTCGAACTGCCCAGGGGGGTGGACGTCGCGGGTGTACACGATCTGGACGCCGGCATCCCGGGCCCGCTCGATCAACTCGCGCACGGGTTCGATCGCCGCCTCGCTGCCAGGGGCGTACAGCGAGCCGTCGGGGTGACAGAAGCCGTTCTGCATGTCCACGACCACGAGCGCGGCACGCTCGGGGGCGAGGCGGAGGTCGGTGTCGATCGGTGTCATGGCCGTTCACTGGTGTCGCTGACTCAAAAACCACCGGTCACGACGGCGAGACGCGGACCGAGCCATTTTTTCGTGTGCGAGGGAACCCCACGGTATGGAACGGAGGCTGGTGGTGGTCCTGCTGGCGGCGGTGACCGTGCTGTCCCCGGTTGTGGGAGTCGTCGGTGCGGCCCCGGTGTCCCCAGCGGGTGCCGACGCGCCCGTCGAGACGGTCGCCGGCGCGACACCGACCACGGGAGCGAGTGACGCACAGGAGGGCGACCAGGACGAGCGTGGCAACCGGAGCGGCAGCCAGGACGGCGGGGAGGCGCCGCCGGACCCCGAGGAGGACGTGATCGGCTGGGAGGACGGTTACTGGTACAACGAGTCGATCGAGGTCGACCGCTCGAACGGGCTGAACGACTCGGAACTCGACGCCGTCGTCTCCCGCGGGATGGCCCGCGTCGAGCAGATCCGCAAACTGGAGTTCCGCGAGCGGGTGCCCGTCGAGATCATCACCCGCCAGCAGTACCGCGAGGACAACGCCGAGCAGTTCGCGAACACCTCCGAGCCGTTCCGGCGCCACCAGAACGCCAAGTTCGAGGCGCTGTTTTTCGTGAACGAGACGACCGACGCCATCGAGGTGCAGGAGTCCACCCGGAGCGCGACGGTGTTGGGGTTCTACGACCCCGAAGCGGACGCCATCACCATCGTCTCCGAGAACACCACCTCGCCGAAGATGGACGAGATCACCCTCTCGCAGGAACTGTTCCACGCCCTCCAGGGGCAGGTGTTCGGTATCTACGAAAGCGAGGTGTACCCCGGGACGACCCGCGAGGACTCCAGTGCGGTCCGCGGGCTCATCGAGGGTGACGGCAACTACGTGGACACGCTGTACAACCAGCGCTGCCAGGAGGAGTGGGACTGTCTGCTCCCACAGAACGACGGCGGTGGCGGCGGTGGCGACGTGAACATCGGCCTGAACGTGCTCCAGTTGGCGCCGTACACGGAGGGCCCCGAGTGGGTCCAGGGGGTCCGCGAGGAGGGCGGCTGGGAGGCGGTCAACGACCTCTACGACAACCCGCCCGAGAGCACCGAGCAGTACATCGACCCCGAGAACTACCCCGACGAGGAGCCCGTCGCGGTCGAGATCGAGGACCGCTCGAACGATCAGTGGGAGGTCCTCGAACTGGAGGGCAACGACAGCGTGAACTACGCCGAGTTCGGCGAGGCGGGGGTGTTCACGATGCTGTGGTTCGCCAGCTACGAGAAGACGGTCGACCGCCAGGCGCCGTCCTCGGTGGCGTTCAACTACATCGAACTGTTCGAGTTCAAGACCCCACAGCGCCAGGAACTGAGAGACATCGGCGGGTACAACTACTCGCACCCGAGTTCGAGCGGCTACGGTGGTGATCGCCTGCTGCCGTACGTCCCCGAACAGAACGCCAGCCTGGACGAGATCGGTTACGTCTGGAAGATCCGGTGGGACACCCCCGAGGACGCCCAGCAGTTCGCCGACGCCTACCAGGAGGTGCTCGACTACCGCGGCGCCGAGGCCGTCGACGGCCGCGAGAGCACCTTCCGCATCCCCGACGGTGAGGAGTTCGCCGACGCCTTCTACGTCGGCGTCGACGGCGACACCGTCACCGTGGTCAACGGCCCGACCGTCGAGGACCTCTCCCAGATCAGCGACGGCGCCGCCCCCGAGGTCCAGACGACCACGACGACCCAGGACACGACGACGGAGAGCGACGGCGACGGCGACGGCGACACGACGACCGACGGTGACGGTGACGGCGACGGCACCGAGACCGAGGAGGAGGAACAACCCGGCTTCGGCGCGGTCGTCGCCGTCCTCGCGCTCCTCGGGGCACTGCTCGTGCTCCGCCGCCGGGACTGACCCCGCGCATGACCGCCCGTCCGGGGACCGCCCTCCTCGCCCTGCTGTTACTGGCCGGGGCGACGGCGACCGCCGCGGCGGTCCCCGCGCCCTCGACGACGCCCGCCACGACTGACGACGCGACGACGACGCTCTCCGGTCCGGTCGCCGCACAGTCCGGCGAGACCAACCGCAGCGAGCGCCAGGACGACGGCGCGGCGCCCTCGGACCCCGCCGAGGACACCCTGGGGTGGGAGGACGGCGTCTGGTACAACGAGTCGATCGCGGTCACGCCGGGGGACGGCTACAACGAGACGGAACTGGAGCGGATCGTCGCCCGGTCGATGGCCCGCGTCGAGCGGATCCGTGGCCTGGAGTTCGAGTCGACGCCGGACGTGGAACTGATCACCCGCGAGGAGTACCGCGCCCTCGTCGAGAGCCTGTACGCCGACGTGGGCAACGTCACGACGGCGAAGCGACTCCACCAGAACACGAAGTTCGAGGCGCTGTACCTGGTCGGCGAGGACGACTCGTACTACGCCGACTTCGTCGCCAACCAGGGCAGCGTCGCCAGCGCCTTCCACGTGAACGAGGACGTCCCCGAGCACGGGTTCGAGGAGGGCGATGTCGGGATCGTCGTCTCCGAGGACGGTGCCGCCACCGAACTCCAGGAGTGGACGCTGGGGCACGAACTGCTGCACTACGTCCAGAACCGGCGGTTCGACAACAGCGCCTTCCAGGGCGGGCCGACCGAGGAGGCGGCGACGGTGAACCGGAGTCTCCTGGAGGGTGACGCCACCTACGTCGGGCAGACGTACGCCCGGCGCTGCAGCGTCGAGTGGGACTGCCTGCCCGCCTCGCGGGGGGCGGCGCCGGGGTTCGAGAACTTCGGGCTGGTGCTGTACGGGTTCGCCCCCTACAGCAACACCGCCGTACTGTTCGAGCACGTCCGCGAGCAGGGCGGCGTCGCGGCGATGAACGCCCTGTACGAGCGACCCCCGGCGAGCACCGAGCAGTTCCTCCACCCCGAGGACTACCCCGACGACGAGCCCCTCGAGGTGCGCGTCGCGGACCGCAGCACGGACGCCTGGGAGCGGCTCTCCCTGCCCGACGGGTCGGCGAACGCCACGTTCGGTGAGGCGGGGATCTTCGTCGCGCTGTACTACCCGAGCTACGACCGGGAGTCGACGGTCGCGATCGACTTCCAGCACCCCTTCGACGGCGCCCGGCGCGACCCGCTGGTCCGCCTGGACTACGTTCATCCCGCCTCGACAGGGTGGGAGGGGGACACACTGGTCGTCTACACGACCGACCGCTCCCCCGAGACCAACGAGACCGCCTACGTCTGGCGGAGCGTCTGGGAGTCGCCCGCCGACGCCCGGGAGTTCGCCGACGCTTACGCTCAGGTGGTCGCCGCCTACGGCGACCCCGTGGACGCCGGTGCCGGCGGGCGCACCTACCGGATCCCCGACACGCACCGGTTCGGCGACGCCGTCCACGTGTCCGTCGACGGCGACACCGTCACCGTGGTCAACGCCCCCACCCTCGAGAACCTCTCCGCGGTGCACTCCGGCGTCGTGACGGAGACGACGACCCGGACCACGCGAACGACCACCGCCACGACCGCCACCACGGCCGACCCGACGACCTCTCCCACCACCACCGTTCCCACCACCGACGACCGGACGACGACCGACGGGGAGGCACAACCCGGCTTCGGCCTCGTCGCGGCGCTGCTGGCGCTGGGCGGGGTGCTCGTGCTCGCGCTCCGGCGGCGGTCGTGACTCGTGTGCCGCTCCAGCGGCCCGCGGTCCCCCGGACGGAGAGGGTAAGGACTTTAGTCGCCGCTCGGCGGGTGACGGTAGATGAGACGGGTCGCCCTGACGGTGGCGGTCGCCCTCCTGCTGGTGACCGCGGGGTGTGGGTACTCCGACGCCGACCCCGAGGACGCCGCCGACGTGCCCGGCGCGGTCGCGAACGGGAGCGCGCCGCCGGACCCCGAGGAGGACACGCTGGGATGGGAGAACGGCGTCTGGTACAACGAGTCACTCTCGTTGACGGTCGAGGACGGCCTGAACGAGACGGAACTCGACGCCGTCGTCGACCGCTCGATGGCCCGGGTCGAGCGGATTCGCGGCCTGGAGTTCCAGACGACGCCCGAGGTCGACGTGGTCACCCGCGCCGAGTTCCGCAACCAGACCCCGTTCGTGTTCGGCGAGGACCCGATCGACCAGCAGGTGTACGAGGGCCTGTTCCTGATCGGCGAGGACACCACCGTCGCGGCGGTCCGCGAACGCCTGTATGGTGGGGGCGTGGCCGGCTACTACGCCGCCGGCCGGATCGTCGTCGTCACCGACGACGCCGGGGGCGTCGAGGTCCGCGCCGACACGCTCGCGCACGAACTGACCCACGCGCTCCAGGACCAGCGGCTCCCGTTCCAGGCCGGCGGCCGGCGCGCCGACCTCGACGGCCGGAACGCCCGGACCGCCCTGGTGGAGGGCGAGGCGAACTACGTCACCGACCGGTACACGGAGCGGTGCGCGAGCGACTGGTCGTGTCTCCCGGTGCCCGCCGCCGACGGCGGCGACGACCGCGACCCGGACGGTGAGTTCGGCTTCTTCCTCACGTTCTACGCCCCCTACAGCGAGGGGCCGACGCTGGTCGGTGACCTCGTCGACCGCGACGACGGTGGGTGGGCGGCGGTGAACGACGCCTGGGAGTCGCCCCCGCGCAGCACGGAGCAGGTGATCCACCCCGAGAAGTACCCCAACGAGACGCCCATCGCGGTCGAGATCGAGGACCAATCGTCGTCGGACTGGCGGGTTGTCTCTCACGACCGCCGGCGCTCCGAGACCGTCGGCGAGGTGGGCGTGTTTGCGATGTTGTGGGCCAACGGCGTCGTCCCCGAGGAGAGCCTGTACGACGACACGACCCGGTACAACTACTCTCACCCGGCATCGGAGGGCTGGGGTGGTGACCGACTGCGGGCGTACCGCAACGGCGATGAGTACGGCTACGTCTGGAAGACGGTGTGGGACTCCCGCGAGGACGCTCGCCAGTTCCTGCGGGCCTACCGCTCGGTGCTCGACCGGTACGACGCCGTCGCGCTGGGCGAGGGGCGCTACCGGATCGTCGAGGGCGGGTTCGCCGACGCATTCCGTGTCCTACGTGACGGGCGCACGGTGACGATCGTCAACGCCCCCTCCGTCGAGGACCTCCCGGACGTGCACGACCGCTCCGGGGCGCGGGCCGACGCGGCCGCCGACTGACTCCTGACGGTGGGTTTTTTCACCTGGCGGGCGGACCGATGTGGGAGATGGATCGGTTCGACGTCGTTCCCGAGTCGGCGGTCCGCGAGGGGACCGCCACGGACGCCTACTTTCTGCACACCGAGGAGACCCTGGAGGCCGCCGACCGCGACCCGACCGTCGTCGCTGAGGTCACCGTCGACCAGTTCCCTGGCGACGAGTACCACGTCCTCGCCGGGCTGAAGGACGTCGCCCACCTCCTGGCCGGTCGTCCGGTCGACGCCGACGCACTCCAGGAGGGCCAGTTGTTCTCGGGCGGTCCCGTCGTGCGGGTCGAGGGGCCGTACCGCGCCTTCGCCCGCCTGGAGACCTCGCTGCTCGGGTTCCTGTCCCAGACCAGCGCCTTTGCGACCCGCGCGCTGGAGACACGGCTCGCGGCGCCGGAGTCGACGGTGCTGTCTTTCGGTGCCCGCCACCTGCATCCGGGCGTGGCGACCTGTCTGGAGCGGTCGGCGCTGATCGGCGGTCTCGACGGGATCTCACACGTCGCCGCAGGCAAGCAAATCGGCCACGAGGCCGGCGGGACGATGCCCCACGCTCTCGTGCTGTGCTTCGGCGAGGGCGAGCAGGAGGCGGCGTGGCGAGCGTTCGACGACGCCGTCGCGCCCGACGTGCCCCGGGTGGCGCTGTGTGACACCTTCGACGACGAGGCTAGTGAGGCCGTCCGGGCCGCCGAGGCGGTCGCGGACCTGGACGCCGTCCGGCTGGACACGACGGGGTCGCGACGCGGCGACTTCCGGCACATCGTCCGCGAGGTGCGCTGGAAACTCGACCAGCACGGCCACGAGGATGTCGAGGTGTTCTGCTCGGGTGGGATGACGCCCGACTCGATGCGCGACCTGCGGGACGTGGCCGACGGCTTCGGCGTCGGCTCGTACATCACGGACGCCGACCCCCTGGAGTTCGGGATGGACGTCGTCGTCGTCGACGGCGAACCGGTGGCCAAGCGGGGCCGCCTGCCGGGCCGGAAGGACCTGTACCGCACCGACGAGGGCGAGGACCACGTCGCGCTCGCCGAGGGCGACCCCGAGGGGGAGCCGCTGCTGGCGCCGCTCGTGCGAGACGGTGAGGTCGTCCGGGAGTTCGACCTCGACGCGGCCACCGCGCGGGCGATCGAGGACGCCGACCTGCTGGAGTTCGGCGAGTGAGCGGACAGGCGGCACGTGGGCCAACCCGGGGACGGCGTGCCGCGCTCCCGCCTCGACCGTCCCCGTGCGCGTGGTCAGGGCACGCAGTGGGGTGGTCCCGCCATCGCACTTGAACCACAGCCCCCCGGGACCGATCCCGTTAAATCGCAGGCGGGTCTACAGTGGGCGGGTAGAGAGAGCCCGGCTCCCGCGGTTCGCGTGAGGAAAGTCCCCCCACCGCCCGGGCGGGCGACCGGGCGCAAGCCCGGGGTCGGAGACGGCCGGCTCTGGAACAGAAACGACACGTCCCCGTCCGACCGATGAGGTCCGCGACGCTCCCCGCGAGGGGGGCAAGTCCCGACCGAGGGCCGACGACGGGGGACCGGTGGAACGGCCACCCTCGCCGGTGCAAGTCCGCGTGACAGGTAGCCCGGGCACGGACGGCGTGGACGCTCAGCCGAATGCCGGGTCGAACAGAAGGGGGCTTACTCCTCTCTGCCCGCGTCTCAGGCGCCCGCCTCTTCGAGTGCCGTCTCGATGTCCTCCCGCTGTGTGACGCCGACGAACCGCTCGACAATGCCGTCGTCGTTCTCGACGATCAGCGTCGGCAGCGAGCGCACCTGGTACTCGTTAGCGATGTTCTGCTCGTCGTCGACGTCGATCTGGACGAGCTCGAACCGGTCACCCCAGTCCTCCTTGATGTCCTCCAGGATCGGGTCCTGGGTCTTGCAGGGGCCACACCAGTCGGCGTAGAAGTCCATCAGCTGAACTGTCATGGCCCGACAGAGGCGTGGCACGCGAATAAGGATTTCCCACTCGTGTGCCGTCCACGCCGAGTCGTCCCCTCGGGCGGTCGCTCGCCGTCGGTCCACCGGGAATGTCCGTGTCGTAAGGTTTAGTTCGGTCGGTCGTCTCTTGTGTGTATGAGCAGCGGCCAGAACTCCGGCGGGCTGATGTCAAGCGCCGGACTCGTCCGGTACTTCGACGCCGAGGACAGCAATGCCATCCACATCGACCCGCGGACCATCGTCGCGCTGGGCGTCGCCTTCGGCCTGTTCATCCAGTTGCTGACGATCACGACCTGACCCCGAGCGCGACCCTTTTTAACGCCGCTGCCCTACCCGAGACATGAGTGTCACCGCCGGCGTCGTCGCCGTCCAGGGCGACGTCAGCGAACACGTCGCGGCCATCCAGCGCGTCGCTCGCGGTGCCGGACGGGAGGTGACCGTCCACGAGGTGCGCGAGTCCGGTGTTGTCCCCGACTGCGACTGGCTGTCGATGCCCGGCGGTGAGTCGACGACGATCTCCCGGCTGTTGCACGAGGAGGGAATCGCCGCCGAGATCGTCGACCACGTCGACGCCGGCAAGCCCCTGCTGGCGACGTGTGCCGGGCTGATCGTCGCCGCCACCGACCCCAACGACGACCGCGTGGAGTCACTCGGCCTGGCTGACGTGACGGTCAACCGCAACGCCTTCGGCCGGCAGGCCGACAGCTTCGAGGCCCCGCTCGACGTCACCGGCCTCGACGAGCCGTTCCACGCCGTGTTCATCCGCGCGCCGGTCATCGACGAGGTCGGCGACGCCGGGGTGCTCGCTGAGTGGGACGGTGACCCCGTCGCCGTGCGGGACGGCCCCGTGCTCGGAACGTCCTTCCACCCCGAACTCACCGACGACGACCGGATTCACCGGCTCGCCTTTCTGGACTGACTGGTCTTGATCTTGGTTCAGCTATCGTCTCGACACTTCCTGTCTCGTTGCTCCGGCCTGTCGACACGACTGGGACCGCGTTGAAAACCCCTGTCCCGCTTCTCATCTGATGTCGTTGCTCGAGAGAGGCCCCAGAAAGCCCCCGCAGCGATGCTATCGAACGTCATCGCTACTGAGAAGAGGCCCCGGAAAGCCCCCCGCCCCGCTGCTCTCAGATGCAACCGGCGCTGATGAAGGGATCCAGAAAGCCCCCCGCCCCGCTGCTCTCAGATGCAACCGGCGCTGATGAAGGGATCCAGAAAGCCCCCGCCCCGGTGCGGTCGCGCGCCTCGCTGTCGCCGGGCGGCGGGGCCGCCCGGCTGCCAGGGAGACCCGTGGCGTCTCCCGCTGCGCGCTTCGGTCGCTTCGCTCCCTCTTGCGGTGCTTGCGTCGTCGCCAGACCCGTCGGGTCTGGCTGACTCACGAGAGCGAAGCTCTCGTGATCGTCACCAGAATCCTCCGGATTCTGGTTGGCTCGAAAATCTTCGATTTTCGAACGTCGTGCGTCCCGCAGAGGGAGACTCGTAGAGTCTCCCAGGCAGTCGGGCGCTTCGCGCCCGACGACACCGCGGTGGCCCCTTTCAGTCCCGCCCGCCGCAACCGCATCCTCACACCTCCCCAGCCTCCTGCCTCCCTCGCTGCGCTCGGTCAGTCGTCCACGGGAAGACGGTCGCTCACTCGGTTCGC
>CAYODS010000091.1:11069-12605 GCA_964402765.1 uncultured Halobacteriales archaeon | reverse complement strand
GCCTGTGCGATCCCGAACAGCGGGGTCCATCGGCATGCAGTCGCTGCCGAAGGCCAGGTCGACGCCCGCAGCGAGGGCGTCACGGAAGCGGTTGGAGCCGCGACTGCGCCCCACGCCCAGGCGACGGTCGTACAGTCCGCCCTCGCCGGCCCACCGCAGGAAGTTGGGCTGCATGCAGGCGACCACGCCCGCGTCGGCCATCCGGTCGAGGTGGTCGTCCGTCGCCAGTTCGGCGTGCTCGATGCGGTGCCGGGGGTCGTCGCGCACGCCCACCAGCGGGTCGTCGTCGGGTCCGGCACCGTCGCCGCCGTCCTCGTCGCCGTCGCCCGCCATCGCCGCCTCGACCGCCGACAGCGCCGCCTCGACCGCCTCGTCGCCGATGGCGTGGACACACACCTGCAGGCCGGCGTCGTGGGCGCGCTCGACCAGCGCGTCCACCTCGTCGGGGTCGACCACCCACTCGCCGGTCGCCTCGCCCTCGCTCGCCTCGTCGCTCTCCCCGTCGTCGGCGTCCACGTCCGCGTACGGCGCCGAGAGGCGAGCGGTCCGGGCACCGATCGACCCGTCGGTGAACGTCTTGATCCCGCCCACCTGGACCATCTCGCCGCCGGCGTTGGTCCGCAGCCCCGTCTCGATGACGGCGTCGAGGTGGTCGCTCCAGTAGTTCACCCGCACCCGAAGGTCGAGTTCGTCACGGCCCGCGAGGTCGCGGTACACCCGCGGTGCGTGGGAGTCCCGGACGAGTTCGTGAACGCCGGTCACCCCGAGTTCGTGCGCGCGGTCGCGGGCCGCCGCCACGAGTCGGCGGGTGTCCTCGACGCCCGCCTCGACGGCGTCCCGGACCGCGCCGACGGCGTCCTCGACGACCACGCCCGTCGGCCGGCCGCCATCGGTTCGGACGAGGTCGGCGGGCATCTCCCCGCGGAGGCGGTCCAGCGCCACCGAGTTCAGCGAGGCGGTGTGCATGTCCACCCGGTAGGCGACCACGGGGCGCCGTTCACTGACGGCGTCTAAGTCCTCGTGGGTGAGGTACCGCGACTCGGGCCAGTCGGACTCGTCGTAGCCGTACCCCAGCACCCACTCGTCGTCGGTCTCGTGCGCTCGCTCGGCCAGTCGGTCCAGGGCGTCCTGCCGGCGCTTGGCTCCCGAGAGGTCCGCGTGGACGAGGTACCGGCCGGCGCTCTCCATGTGTGTGTGGGCGTCGATGAAGCCCGGCACCAGCACCTGCCCGTCCAGGTCGACGACGCGGGTGTCCACCCCCTCGAGGAAGTCCACCTCGTAGTCGGGGCCGACGCGGACGATCTCACCGTCGCGGGCGGCGACCGCCTCGGCGATCGGATCGCCAGGTGCGAGCGTGTGAACCTCACCGTTGCGCAGGACGAGGTCCGCTCTGTCGGTCATGTTCGGTCCCCGGACGCGACCGTGAAGTGGCTTTGGACCGCCTCGCCCCGAACGTTCTCGTCCGACTCTCTCAGTCCGTGGTGTCGCCGGTGAGGGTCCAACCCCACTCATTACTCTCACTCGATGACACCGCTG
>CAYODS010000091.1:0-10969 GCA_964402765.1 uncultured Halobacteriales archaeon | reverse complement strand
GAGTCGACGCACCACGATCGAGAGCACTCGGGTCCAACCCAGAGAGTGCTTGGAGCGTCGGAGGTCACCCAACCGGGATCGAGACTGACCGATCCGGAGCCAACGTCGGACGAGAAGCGTGCCGAAGGTCGCACTCAAGTGCCCCCGTCCCCGAGGGCGAGCATGGACGGAACGGCAGTCGTCACGGGTGCGTCCCGGGGCATCGGGCGGGCAGTCGCAGCGGCGCTTGCGGCGGAGGGGATGACCGTCGTGGGGTGTGCACGCGACGCCGAGGCGGTCGAGGGGGCAATCGAGGACGCAGACGGGGAGTTCCATGGCGTCCGGGCGGACGTCCGCGACGAGTACGACGTCGAGCGGCTGATGGAGACCGCCGCCCGCGAGGGCGAGGAGGGTATCGACCTCGTCGTGGCGAACGCGGGGGTGTACCACGGCGACCCCGGCGAGACGCCGATCGCGGAGGACTCGTACTCGGCGTTCGACGACCACGTGCGGACGAACGTCCGCGGCGTGTTCGCCACGCTGCGGGAGGCGCTGCCCCACCTCGCCGAGGAGGGGCGGATGCTGGTCACGACGGGACCAGTGGCGAGGAACCCGACGCCGGGAACGGGGTCGTACGCGGTGTCGAAGGCGGGCGGGGAGGCGGTGATGCGGCAGTTCGCCGCCGACACCGACGCCGTCGTCGGCTGTGTGGACCCCGGCCAGGTCCAGACGGGGCTGTCGGGCGGACCGGGTCGTGACCCCGAGGAGGTGGCGGAGATGTTCGTCTGGGCGGCGGACCACGACGCCGACGCGGTCGATGGTGAGGTGCTTGACCTGCGGGCCTGGCGGTCGGCCACCCGCTAGTCGTCGGACTCGATCTCGAAGACGATCACGCGGAGGTTCAGCGCCGAGGTGCCCAGTCCCGAGTCCTCGGGGCGGGGGTACCGGACCGGCGGACTGGGGTAGCAGGGGCCGACGCCGTCGCCGTCCGTGTCGAAGTGGTTGGTGGCGTTGGTGCGGTCGACGAACAGGCCGTAGGGGTCGCCCTCGTACTGGTCGGGGATCCGGTCGGGCGTGTCCGCGCTGTCACACCGCAGGCCGACGGCCGACGGGCGGGGGGCGGTGTCCTCGGTCCAGTTCGCACCCCAGGCGTACGGTGGGTTCTTCCAGTCCTCGCGGCTGCCGTCGCCGTCGTAATCGGCGCCGTCGGGGGAGCCCGCGCTGCCGGGGATGGCGCGGTCGGGGTTGTTGTTCTTTATCTGTTCCCACTCCTCGGGACAGCCCTGGTAGGTGCCGTTCTCCGTGCCGGTCGGGCCCTCGGTGGCGGCGAGGAACGGACACTGGTCGTCGTAACTGCTGTTGGGGGCCGGCAGCGGGTCGGTGAGGCCCTCGGGGTTCTCGTAGCCGTCGTTGTCGATGTCACGGTCGCAGGCGTCACCGCGCCCGTGCCAGCCGGACTGTGGGCCGTCGAGGTTGCGCTGGTCGGGGTTGTGGACGCGAGGGCAGTTGTCGCCGCTGGCGGCACTGGGCGGGGCGACGTTGCCCTTTCCGCGTGAGGCGCCGGTCTCCCAGGGGTCGAGGACGCCGTCGTCGTCGTCGTCGGGGTCACAGGCGTCGCCCTTCGGCGGCGGGGCGCCCGCCAGCGAGGTCGCCTCGTCGGCGTAGTCGGCGTTGGGCTGGTCGGTCCACTTGTCGGGGTCCTCGCTGGCGTTGACGACCCAGTCCGCCCGGGGCCGCGGTGGGTTGTAGTGTTTCGTGCAGGTGTCCCGGGTGTCGGGCTGGCCGTCGCCGTCGACGTCGCGCAGCGCGGAGTTCTCCTCGCAACGGTTGCCGACGGTGTCACCGTCCCAGTTACGCTGCTTGGGGTTGTACGTCTTCTGACAGTTGTCGCCGGGTGGTTTCCCGTTCACCGTCTGCTTGCGGGGCGGGTCGGGACCGGGGTAGTCGTCGGTGGAGTACTCCGCGTCGTTGTCGTTCAGGTTGCCCAGCGGGTCGTCGGCGCGGCCGGTGGCGTTCGGGTAGGCGCCGACGTCGCCCTTCGTCCAGTTGCTCCGGTTGGCGTAGTAATCGCCGGTGGGGCTGCTGACGTCGCCCGGGTCGACGTTGTCCGGGTCCTGCGGGTCGTCGGGGAAGCCGTCGTCGTCGTCGTCGGGGTCACACTCGTCGCCGAACGGTTCGCCATCGTTGACCGAGGGGTCGTAGTCCGTGTTCTTCTGTGCGGGGTTGAAATGCAGCGGGCAGTTGTCCGCCTCGGCGGGGATGCCGTCGCCGTCGTGGTCGAAGCCGCCGACGTCCTCGTCGTACAGCACCACGCCGACGGTGGTGTCGCCGTCGCCGCGGTCGACGATCCGCGCCTGACTACTGGCGAAGTCGTCGGCGAACTCCCGCTGTAGGTGGTTCGCCCACCCCTCGTGGTACGGGCTGGTGACGTTGATGTACAGGCGCACGTCCTCGGGGATGTCGGCGAAGTCGGACTGCCGCCCGGCCGCCGAGGCGTTTACCCGCCAGCACTCCCCCAGCGTGGGGTCACTCGTCTGCAACACGTCGTACTCGGTCTCGTTGGTGCGGTCGACCGACTCGGGGACGTCCTTCACCGCCTGTATCCCGCCGGTGCCGGCGAAGTCACCGCGGGTCACGGTGGCGGTCATCGAGACGTTCCGGCCGTTGTACTGGAGACTGGGCTGTTGGACCTGGAGGACGGTGTCCGGGGCGCTGGCGTCCGCCGCCTCGCTCGGGACCCGCCAGACGCCGCCGGCCTCGTACACGAGTTCGGTGCCGCTGGGGTCCACGTAGGCGACCGTCCCCATCTCGACCGTGGCCGAACAGTACGACTCCCCGTTCAGGCTCACGGTCACGCTGGTGACGTTCTCGCGGACCTCCATGCGTCCCTTGTCGTCCGGCGACGGGAACTCCAGGCGGGTGAGGTCGACGTTCTGCTGGTAGACGAGCGTCGACAGTTCGGCGTTCAGTTCCGACATCGTCACCTCCATCGTCGTCAGCCGGCTCTCGTCGCTGATCTCGTCCTGGAGGGCGGTCCCGGAGACGATGAGCAACCCGACGCCCACGGTCACCAGCCCGAACAGGAGGATCACGCCGACCACCTCGGACGCCCCGCGCTCGGCACGGTCGCCCCCGTCGCTGGACACTGTCGTTCGGTTTCGATACTGGCGCCGAACGTATGAAACTAACGGGCGATCCGTCCCGGCGACGCCGTTCTGTCGGCGGATCCGAACGTCACCGGCGACCGACGGTGCGGGCTCGCGGTCAGCGGCCGAGTCGCTCGTGGGCGGCCGCGAGGTGCCGGGAGGACAGCGCCGCCAGCAGCGACAGTTCGCCGCCGAGTGCGCCCGCGGCGATCGTCTCCGCGAGGGCGTCGGCGTTCGACCCGGGCGGGTCGCCGCCGCCGGCGACGCCCATCGCAGCCAGGGCCGCCCGCTGGGTCGGTAGCCCCGTCCCGCCGCCGACCGTCCCCACCTCCAGGCTGGCGAGACTCACGCTCGCGTACAGGCGTGACTCGTCGGCCTCCCCGCTCCCGTCGCGCACCTCGACGGTGGTGATCGCGTTCGCCCCCTCGACGACCTGGGCCTCGTCCTGGCCCGTCGCGAGGAAGGCCGCCGCGACCACGTTCGCCGCCTGGGCGTTGAACCCGAGGCTGCCGGCCTTCGCGCTGCCGATCAGGTTCTTGCGGGTGTTTGCCTCCCGCATCGCCGCCGGTTCCGCGCCCAGTCGGTCCCGGACGAGTCCGGCGGGCAGTTCGACGTCGGCCACCACCGTGCGCCCGCGGCCCTCGACGGCGTTTATCGCCGCCGGCTTCTTGTCCGTACAGAGGTTGCCCGACAGCGCCACGAGATCGGCGGGCGTCTCCCGTTCGACCACCTCGCTCGCTGCCTCCGTCGCGATCGTCGCCATGTTCATGCCCATCGCGTCTTTCGTGTCGTACACGAACCGCAGGTACACCGCGTCGCCGACGACGTAGGGGTCCACCGACAGCAGTTCGCCGTGACTCGTCGTCGTCTCCGCGGCCTCCCGCAGCGCCGGTACGTTCTCCCGCACCCACTCCACCGTCGTCGCGGACTCCGCGACGCCGGCGGTGCGAAACACCGGTGCTCGCGTCATCCCTGACTCCACGATCCGCACGGTCGCGCCGCCCGCCGCCCGGACCGCCGCGAGGCCACGGTTGACGCTCGCGACCAGTGCGCCCTCCGTCGTCGCCAGCGGGAGGTACCGCTCGACCGTGCCGTCGGTCGTCCCGCCGTCGACGGGAACCGGGCCGGCGACGCCCATTGGCACCTCCGCCGCGCCGACCATGTTCTCGACGTTGGACTCCGCCTCGCCGGCGTCGAAGCCGTGCTCGCCCAGCGCCGCGAGGTCCGCGCCCGTCTCGCTCGCGAGGTACTCGCGGCGAACTCGCTCGGCCGTCTCCGGGTCCGCGTGCCGTTCGAGTTCGTGGAGTCGCAGGTCACCCGCCCGGAGGCGCTCGCGGAGTCGCTGCTCGTCCGCGTCGGTGTCGGCGTCACTCATACCCTGGCGGTCGGTGGCTGCCGTTCTAACCGTTGGGATTCACGGCAGCGCCCCCGACCCTGAGCACCCCGGCGGGGGCACTCCGCGTGGACTCCACAGCGGCGCCGTCGACCGGGGGCACCGAGACGGGGACGTACCGACCACTCCCACCCGTCGAGCCCCCGCCGACGAGCCCCGACGAGTGACGGGCAGAGAGACGGCTTTTTACCCGCGCACCACCCACGATCGAGTATGAGTAGACAGCAGTTCGTGACGGTGATCGGCGGCGGGTTCGGTGGGCTGTCGACGGCCTGCTACTTGGCCGACCGCGGGTTCGACGTGGACATCGTCGAGCGCAACGAGCAGGTCGGTGGCCGGGCGAGCCGCCTCGAAAAGGACGGCTTCCGGTTCGACATGGGGCCGTCGTGGTACCTGATGCCGGACGTGTTCGAGCGCTTCTTCTCGCACTTCGACCGCTCGCCGGAGGAGTTCTACGAGCTCGAACGCCTGGACCCGCATTACCGCATCTTCTTCAAGGATGGCGACCAGGTGGACGTTCCCGCCGACCTGGAGAAGGCGAAGCAGGTGTTCGAGTCCTACGAGGACGGTGCCGCCGACGCCCTGGAGGAGTACCTCGAGGAGGCACAGTACACCTACGAGGTGGGGATGGAGAACTTCGTCTACGAGGACCGCTCGCGGTTCCGTGACTTCCTCGACCCGTCGCTGGCGCGGTACGCGAACGGGATCGACCTCGTCGGCTCGATGCAGGGCCACGTCGAGGAGTACTTCGACCACCCCAAGCTCCAGCAGATAATGCAGTACACGCTGGTGTTTCTCGGCGGGTCGCCGACGAACACGCCGGCGCTGTACAACCTGATGAGTCACGTCGACTTCAACCTCGGCGTCTACTACCCACAGCCCGTCACCGAGGAGTCGCCCAGCGGCGGCATCGGCACCGTCGTCGACGCCTTCGAGTCGCTGGCGACCGACCTGGGTGTCGAGATCCACACGAACGAACCGGTCACGGACATAAAGGGCCGCCGTGGCGGGTTCAAGGTGGAGACCGAGCGGGGCCACTACCTCCCCGACCTGGTCGTCTCGAACGCCGACTACGCCCACACCGAGCGGGAGTTGCTGCCCGCGGAGAAGCAGTCCTTCGACGACGACTACTGGGACGACCGCACGTACGCCCCCTCGGCCTTTCTCATCTACATGGGCGTCGAGGGCGACGTCGACGAGTTGGCCCACCACACGCTGGTGTTGCCGACGGACTGGGACCCACACTTCGAGCAGATATTCGACGACCCGCAGTGGCCCGACGACCCCGCCTACTACTTGTGCGTGCCGTCGGACTCCGACGACGCCGTCGCGCCCGAGGGCCACAGCAACCTGTTCGTCCTCGTGCCCATCGCCGCGGGCCTGGACGACGACGAGGCCACCCGCCAGGAGTACCGCGACCTCGTCCTGGAGGACATCGCCGAGAACACCGGCGTCGACCTCCGTGATCGCCTGGTCGTCGAGGAGACGTTCACCGTCTCGGAGTTCGCCGACCGCTACAACGCCGAGCGCGGCACGGCGCTTGGCATCGCACACACGCTCGACCAGACCGCCGCCTTCCGGCCGCCCCACCGCGCGAAGGGCGTCGACGGGCTGTACTACGCCGGCTCGTACACCACGCCCGGCATCGGCGTGCCGATGTGTGTCATCAGCGGCGAGGTGACCGCCGACATGGTCTGCGAGGACGAGGATGTCCCCGTCGAGCCGCGCTCGAAGACCGTCGCCCCGCCGGAGACGATCAGTTCGCTGTTTAGGTAGTACCCGCTCACGGACAGAATCCCATGTCGGCACACGCGACAGGTGCTGTCTTGGAGAATCCGTTCTGTCTGACGTACTTCACGACCCTGGGGACGACGGCTTGGACCGCACCGCTGCCGAGGGACGCTCCGAAGGCTCCCCCGAGAGCGTTTCCGACCGCCGCCACGACTGCTCCAACGGTCACTTTTGCAGCAGTCGCGAACCTACCGCTGTTGACGAGTTGTTCGGCCTTCTGGTAAGCGACCGTACAGATACGACAGGTCTTACCCACGGAGCCGCTGCCCGACATTCTGTTGCCCGCCGGAACCTGGCGCGTAATATAGACGGCGGTCGTCGACGGGGCCGCGCTCAGTCGACGGAGACGCGCTCGGGGGGTTCGATCTGCCCGTCCTCGTAACGGATCGTCTCCACTTCGGCGAGTTCACCACCGTCGTCGTGCTCGACGTAGCCGGCTCCGTCCGTGACCTCGAGGGCGTCGTCGAGTGTCAGGACGGCCTCAACGGTGGTTTCCGGTCGGCCATCGTCGAAGAACGTCTCGAGGATATACGATGACACGCCGTCGTCGCCGGTGTCGACGGTGACGTGATGCTCCGTCAGTTCGAATCCCCGCTCCTCGACGAAGTACCGACGAAGTGCCTCGTACTCCGGCGACTCCCGAGCCGCTCTGAGAACCCGCCTGCGACACTCGTCTGTCGCCGGTTCGATGGCAGGAGTCACGCCTTCTACGTGAGGGCAAGAATTTAAAAAGGCATCGGTGCGCCGTACACGGTCCTCATGTGAACGGGCCAATACCGGGGCGGTCGTCGGGACCGCTGACCGGGAATACTTGTAAGCCCAGCTCCGAACCCGAACCAGGATGGCGACCGCGGACGCCGACGCCGACCCCGACACCGACGACCCCGACACGGACACGGGCACCGCTGGCGACACCGCCAGCCACGCCGCCGGCGCTCGCGGCGACGGCGACCTGCGGGCGAAGGCGCGGTACCTGTTCAAGCTCTCCCGCCCCCGCTTCTGGCTGTACCTCGCCGGCCCGGTGATCGTCGGCGTCACCTACGCCGCGTCGACGCCGGCGGAGTTGTTCACGCCGACGACGCTGGCCCTCTTTGGGTACTTCCTGTTGCCCGCGAACGTCTACCTCTACGGCGTCAACGACATCTTCGACCGCGACGTCGACGAGGAGAACCCGAAGAAAGACGACCGGGAGGTGCGCTTCCAGGGCCAGGGCTTTGTCGTCGCCGCCGTCGTCGTCACGGGCCTGGGGATCGCGGCGCTGGTGCCGCTGGTGCCGCCGGCGGCGTACCCCTGGCTCGGGGCGTACCTCCTCCTCGCGACGGAGTACAGCGCCCCGCCGCTGCGGTTCAAGACCACGCCCTTTCTGGACTCGGTCTCGAACGGCCTGTACGTCCTGCCCGGCGTGGCGGCGTTCACCGCCGTCGCCGGGACGGCACCCCCGCTCGCCGCGGTCGTCGGCGGGTGGCTGTGGACGATGGCGATGCACACCTTCTCCGCGATCCCGGACATCGAACCCGACCGCGAGGCGGGCATCAGGACGACCGCGACCGTCCTCGGGCAGGACCGCACCTACGCCTACTGTGGCGTGCTGTGGGTGCTCGCCGCCGGCGCCTTCTGGCTCATCGACTTCCGGCTCGGCGTGGCGATGCTCCTCTATCCCGCCTTCCTCAGCGGCATCGCCCTCTCGGAGGTGGACGTCGACCGCGCGTACTGGTGGTACCCCGCGCTGAACACCGTCGTCGGCGCCCTGCTGACGATGGGCAAACTCTGGACGATCACGGATGTCTGACCGTCCGCCGACGGGCGAGACGGACCGGGCCGATCCTGCGGCACCGGCGACCGCCCGGGCCGGCGCCGAGCGACTCCGCGAGGAGGGGTGGGACCGCCCGCTGGCGGAGGCCACGCTCGACGCGCTCGTCCGGGAGCACCGCTTCACCATCGCCGTCGTCTTCCCGCTCTTTGGCGCCGTCCTCCTGGTCGCCAGCAACGAGGCCCTGCTGCCGTCCGTGCTGTCGTACAACGCCGCGCTCATTCTGCTTGGCACCGTCGTCATGCGACTGCCGCTGATCGTCGGCCTGCTGCCGGTGTCCGGTCGGCGGGTCGGCGCCGCCGTGTTCGCGCTGACGGCGTACGCCTACGGGATCGAACTCGTCGGCGTCACCACTGGGTGGCCGTACGGCGAGTTCCGGTACGGCATCGACCTGGGACCTATGATCGCCGGGAAGGTGCCCGTCGGCCTGCCCGTCTTCTTCCTGCCGCTGGTGCTGAACGCCTACCTGCTGTGTCTGCTGTTGCTGGGCGACCGCGCACGCTCGCTCGCGCTGCGGGTCGGGGCGACGGTGGCGGCCGTCCTCGCGATCGACCTCGTGCTCGACCCCGCCGCCGTCGCGATCGGCTTCTGGGAGTACCTCCCGCCGGGTGCGTACCACGGCGTCCCCGCCTCGAACTACGCGGGGTGGGTGCTGTCGGGGACCGTCGCCGTCGGCGTCTTCGACCTGGCCTTCGACCGGGCGGCGCTGCGCGAGCGACTGGCCGACTGTGAGTTCATGCTCGACGACATGGTGAGTTTCGTCCTGCTGTGGGGCGGGATCAACGCCGTCTACCTGCAGGCGACCCCGGCAGCGATCGCCCTCGTCCTGGCCGCCGGGCTGGTCCGCACCGACCGCTTCGACTTCGCGGTGGGCGGCGGTCGACTCGCCCGCCAGGCCGACGGGTGAGACGCCGGTGATCGCCTCCCGCGATCAGACCACGAGGTCGGTGTGGTAGTCGGTGAGACTCTCGAAGCCGTCCTCGCGCACGACGACCAGGTCCTCGACCCGGATCCCGCCGTGGGCGGGGTCGTACAGGCCCGGCTCGACCGTGACCACGTGGCCCGGTTCGAGTTCGCCGCCCTCGGGGGAGACGCTTGGCCGCTCGTGGACGTCCAGCCCGACGCCGTGGCCGGTCGAGTGGATGAACCCCGTCTCCGCCTCGGGGTTCGACCGCAGCGTGTCGTAGCCACGCTCCTCGTAGACGTCACAGACGGCGTCGTGGACCGCCTCGCCCGTCACGCCGGGTTCGAGGGCGTCGAAGGCGGCCTCCATCGCCGCGAGGGTGTCCTCGTGGCGCCGCCGGACGGCGTCGCTGGCCTCGCCGACGACGAACGTGCGGGTCATGTCGGCGTGGTACTTCGTCGCCTTCGAGCGCGGGAAGATGTCGATCACGATCGGCTCGTCCGCCGGCAGCGGCCCGCTACCGCGGTCGTGCGGGTCGGCGCCGTCCGCGCCGCCGGCGACGATCGTCTCGTCCAGCGCACAGCCGTGCTCCAGAAGTGTGGTCTCGATCGCCGTCTTCACCCGCTCGCTCGTGAGCGGGTCGCCGTCGTGATGCAGGGTGCCGTCCTCGACGGTGGCCGCCCGCAGCAACTCCTCGGCGGCGGCCATCGCCCGCTCGTTGGCCGCCTGGGCGGCGCGGACGTGCTCGATCTCGCGGTCGGTCTTCGTCGCGCGGATCTCCGTCACCACGTCGTCACGCTCCACCTCGACCGCGACGCCGGACTCGCGCAGGCCGTCCGCGGTGCCGACGGGGAACCGCTCGGGGACGAGCACGCTGTCGGCGCCGTCGTCACCGTCGTCGCCGCCGGCGCCCACGCTCGACAGGAAGGCGGCGAGCACGCGGCGTCGCGCCTCGCTGGTGCCGTGGTCGGCGGCCAGCTCGCGGTAGTCGAAGTCCGCGTACCGGTGGACGGCGTCGGCGCGGCTCTCGGTGCGGGCCCGTCCGTACTCCAGGCTGGAGACCAGCAGGTGCGTGCCGTCGGGCGTGAACAGCGTCACGAAGGGGTCCGGGGCGTCGAACCCCGAGACGTACCGCTGGTCGGAGTCCTCGCTGTCGGCGTCGATCAGGTAGCCGTCGACCCCCACCTCGTGGAGTCGGTCCGCGAGCGCAGAGAGGTCGGGGTCGTCCGCGTCTCGGTCCGCCCGTGTCTCGGCGTCGCTCATGGTGCGGTCCAGGCGGGCCGGCGTACAAAAGCCGTCGGGTCCATCTCGTGACTCTGTGGGTGCTGCGAGGGTTCCGAACGCTCCCGCCCCGGTGGTTTCAGTCGGCGGTGCCGTTGCTGGGAAGATCGCTCAGAAAGCCCCCCGTCTCGCCTTTCCTACTCGCAACCGCCGCCGTGGAGACGGCCCAGAAAGCCCCCGCCTCGGTGCGGTCGCGCGGCTCGCTGCGCTCCTCGTCGGTCGCTCCGCTCCCTCCTGCGGTGCTTACGTCCCCGGGCTTCCCGCACCGAGGCGGCCCCTTTCAGTCCCGCCCACCGCAACTGCACCCTCGCGCCTCCCCAGCCTCCTCGTTCGGTCGCTACTCTCCTCACTCGTCCCTCGCACGGGAGCGTTCCCTCCGGTCACGCTCCGCGCGCCCTGCGACAGGAAGCGCCCGGTCGCATCGCTGCGAGGCGTCCGAGCAGCGGGGGGCGCCACGCGCCCCCGTGGGAGGCGGCGAAGCCGCCGACCGGCGAGGACGCCGAGCGACCCTCGCAACCGGGCGGGGAGGTGTGGGGATCACTCGCCGTGCCTGGCGGCCTGCGAAAATCTTCGATTTTCGGCCGGCCGGAACGGCGGAGCCGTTCCGGCAGAATCGAAGGGCGAGGCGCGCTCGACCGGTCTCTCACGTTCGAAAATCGAAGATT
>CAYODS010000090.1:6513-12911 GCA_964402765.1 uncultured Halobacteriales archaeon | reverse complement strand
ATGGAGAAGTACTCCGGCACCGCCGAACGACTGGACTTCGTCGAGTTCCCCGAGGACCTGGGGATGTTCGGCCACCGCCAGTCCGTCGACCGCACCTTCAAGCGCATCATGGACGACGGCAAGGGCGAGTACCTGCCGATCGTCACCGGACACCAGGGCGAACCGCGGGCGATGCTCACCCGGATGGCCCGCGGCGAGACGCCGTACGAACTCGACGCCGGTGACAAGGTGGTGTTCTCCGCCCGCGTCATCCCCGAGCCAATAAACGAGGGCCAGCGCGACCAGGCCGAGACCCTGCTCGGGATGCAGGGTGCCCGCATCTACGACGACATCCACGTCTCCGGGCACCTCAACCGCGAGGGACACTACGAGATGCTGGACACCCTCCAGCCACAGCACGTCATCCCCGCTCACCAGGAGATGAGCGGGTTCGCGCCCTACGTCAGCCTCGCAGAGAACGAGGGGTACAAGGTGGGACGCGACCTGCACGTGACCCGCAACGGCAACCTGATCCAGCTCGTCGACTGAGATGAGCGACCCCGAGCGCCGGACCAGAGAGCGTCGCGTCCGTGACGCCGTCGCCAGCCGTCGGGAGGTCGTCAACCGCGCCATCACCGAGGAGCTCCCTATAAAGGAGCCCACCCGGCTGTACGAGGCCTCCCGGTACCTGCTGGACGCCGGCGGGAAGCGACTCCGGCCGACGACGCTGTTGCTCGTCGCCGAGTCGCTGTCCGACGTCGACGGCGCCCCCGACGACGTCGACTACCGCTCCTTTCCCACGCTCACGGACGGCACCGTCGACGTGCTCGCGCCGGCGGTCAGCGTCGAGACGATCCAGTCGTTCACGCTGATCCACGACGACATAATGGACGACGACGACATGCGCCGCGGGGTCACGAGCGTCCACCGTGCCTACGACCTGGAGACGGCGATCCTCGCCGGTGACACGCTGTACTCGAAGGCCTTTTCGATCCTGCTGGGCAACGGCGCCCCCACCGACCGGACGGTGCGTGCCATCGAGATCCTGGCCTCTACCTGCACGGAGATCTGCGAGGGCCAGGCGCTGGACGTCGACTTCGAGGACCGCGACGACGTCGCCCTGGAGGAGTACCTCACCATGGTGAAACAGAAGACCGCCATGCTGTACGCCGCCTCCGCGGGCCTGGCGCCCGTTCTCCTGGGCGCCGACGAGACCGTCGTCGAGGCGATGTTCTCGTTCGGCCTGGACGTGGGCCGGGCGTTCCAGATCCGCGACGACGTGCTCGATCTCACCGTGCCCAGCGAGACGCTGGGCAAGCAGCGCGGCTCGGACCTCGTCGAGAACAAGAAGACGCTGATCACCGTCCACGCCCGCGAGCACGGCGTCGACGTCGACTCGCTCGTGGAGGCCGAGACCGTCGAGAGCGTCACCGAGGCGGAGATCGACGACGCCGTCGCCCGCCTGCGCGAGGCCGGCTCCATCGAGTACGCCGACGAGACCGCCCACGAACTCGTCGAGAGCGGCAAACAGCAACTGGAGGCGCTGCCGGACAACGAGGCCCGCCGTCGGCTGGAGGACCTCGCGGACTTCCTCGTCGAGCGGGAGTACTGACGGGGTATCGGAGTCGCGGTGCGCTCTCAGCGCGAGCGACCCGAGGCGGGGGTTCATGTGGTCGGCTCGGTCAGACGCCCCCGATGGGGACGATCGAGACGAGCGGACTGACCAGACGCTTCGGCGACGTCGTCGCGGTCGACGACCTGGACATGACCGTCGAGCGCGGCGAGGCGTTCGGCTTCCTCGGTCCGAACGGCGCGGGCAAGTCGACGACGATCAGCGTCCTGCTTGGCTTCCTGGAGCCGACCGCCGGCGAGGTGCGCGTGCTCGGCGAGTCCGAGATGGGACCGAGCGTGCGCGAGCGGGTCGGCCTGCTGCCGGAGGGGTGTGCGCCGTACGACAACCTCACCGGCCGGGAGCACGTCACCAGCGCGGTGCGGGCGAAGGGTGCCGACGACGACCCCACTGCCCTGCTGGACCGCGTGGGGCTGGATCCCGACGACGCCGACCGACCGGCCGGTGACTACTCGAAGGGGATGCAACAGCGGCTGTTCCTCGCTGTCGCGCTCGTCGGGGCGCCCGACCTGCTCGTGCTGGACGAGCCCGCGTCAGGGCTGGACCCCTCGGGCGTCCGCCTCCTGCGGCGGATCGTCGCCGAGGAGGTCGACCGCGGCGCGACCGTGTTCTTCTCCTCGCACGACCTCGACGAGGTCGAACGGGTCTGTGACCGGGTGGGGATCATGCGCGAGGGCGAACTCGTCGCGGTCAACGACGTCGACGACCTCCGCTCGGAACTCGGGGTCGGCGCCGTCGTCGAGGCCACCCTGGAGACCGTACCGGAGACGCTCGAGGTCGACGGGGTCGACGGCATCACCGACGTCGCGGTCGACGGCCGCACGGTGCGAGTGCGGTGTGCACGGCCCGAGGCGAAGATGCCCGCGCTGGCGGCGCTGAACGACGCCGCGACCGTCGTCGACGTCGGCGTCGAGGAGGCCTCCCTGGAGACGGTGTTCGAGCGGTACACGACCGGCGACCGACCAGACGGGACCGGCGAGTCGTCGGCCGCGACGGGGACGGCGGCGCCCGAGGGATCGACCGACGCGGAGGCGGGTGACACGACCGCGAGTCTGGCCCCGGGAGGTGACGGCTGATGGGCGTCGCGACGGTGCTGCGGGACGACGGCCGGAACACCCGGCGGTCGCGGGTGGTCCTCGGGGTGGTCGGCACGTTCACCGCGCTAGCGACGCTCGTGTTCGTCTCGGAGATCAGCGTGTACGACGATCCCGTGCGGGCGCTGTTCGACGTGGCCGGCCTGACCGCCTTCCTGTTCCCGCTGTTCATCGCGCCGCTGACGTACCTCGCGGTCGCCGGTGACCGCTCCCGCGGGTCGATCAAGTACGCCCTGGGGCTGCCGACCGCCCGCTGGGAGTACCTGATCGGGAAGCTGGTCGCCCGCGGGGTAGTCGCCGTCGCCGCGGCGCTTACGGCCACCTTCGTCGGCTTCGTCGTCACCGCGGGAGCGTACACGACGGCTCCCGACCCCGGGCAGTTCGCCGTCTTCGGGGCCGCCGCCGGCCTGTACGCGGTCTCGTTCACCGGGCTGTTCGTCGCCATCTCGGCGACGACGGCCAGCCGCTCGCGGGCGATGTTCACGGTGATCGCCGCGTTCTTCGTGCTGGTGCCGTTCTGGAACGGGCTGTTACCGGTGTTGCGACTGGCGACGCTGGTCGACTTCGCCGAGGGGCTGCTCGGGGTGACGGTGTCGGAGGCGACCCGCGGAACGATCACCGCGCTGTCGCCGACCGGGGCCTTCCTCGCGCTCGGCGAGCCGGTGTTCGCCGGGGCGGCCGAGGAGTATCCCGCGATCGAGGCCGTCGTCGGCGGCACCGGGCTCGGGTCAGAGGTGTGGTTCAACGTGGCGGTGCTGCTGGGCTGGGCGACGGTGCCGCCCGCGCTCGCGTACCTCGTCTTCCGCCGGGCCGAGTTGGGCTGACCGTCCACGCGGTCTCGACGCCGACGACCGCCGGTCGGAACCTCCGGCCGAGCGCGGGCGACCCGGACCCGCGGGAGTTTTGACTGCCGACGGGGTAGCGGGGCGTGATGAACGCGGAGTTTCGCGAGGCCGTCGAGCGGGAGGCGGAGAAACACGCCCTGCTGAACGCCGTCAAGCACGAGGGAAAGGCGGAGGTCGGCGCCGTCATGGGGCCGCTGATGGGCGAGAACCCCGAGTTCCGCGAACACGCCGACGACGTGCCCGGCGTCGTCGGGAGCGTCGTGGGCCGGGTGAACGAGATGGACGCCGAGAAGCGCCGCGCTCGCCTGGAGGAGATCGCCCCCGAGGCGCTTGCCGAACTGGAGAGCGAGGACGACGACGAGGAGGGCCCGCTGCCGGAGTTGCCCAACGTCGACGCCTACGACGAGGTGGTGATGCGGGCCGCGCCGAACCCCAACGGGCCCTGGCACCTCGGCAGCGCCCGCATGGGGGCGGTGCTGGGCACCTACCGGGAGATGTACGACGGCCACCTCATCGTCCGGTTCGACGACACCGACCCCGAGACGAAGCGACCGGACCTCGACGCCTACGACGCCATCCTCCGCGATCTCGAGTACCTCGGGTTCGAGCCCGACGAGGTCGTGCGGGCGAGTGACCGCCTGGAGACCTACTACGACCACGCCCGCCGCCTGATAGAGGCCGGCGGCGCGTACGCCTGTTCCTGTCCCGCCGACCACTTCTCCGAGCTGAAGAACGCCGCCGAGGCCTGCGAGCACCGCGACCGCTCGCCCGCCGACTCGCGGTCGATCTTCGAGGACATGGTCGCCGGCGAGTACGACCCCGGCGAGATGGTGCTGCGGGTTCGCACCGACATCGACCACAAGAACCCCGCCCTGCGGGACTGGGTGGCCTTCCGGATGATCGACACCCCTCACCCCCGCCCCGAGGCGGCCGACTACCGGTGCTGGCCGATGCTTGACTTCCAGTCCGGGGTGGACGACCACATCACTGGCGTCACCCACATCGTCCGCGGCATCGACCTGCAGGACTCCGCCAAGCGCCAGCGGTTCGTGTACGACTACTTCGACTGGGAGTACCCAGAGGTCGTCCACTGGGGCCACGTCCAGGTGGACGACTACGACGTGCCCCTCTCCACGTCCTCGATAAAGGAACTGGTCGCCGAGGGCGAGTTGGACGGGTGGGACGACCCCCGGGCTCCGACGGTGGCCAGCGTGCGCCGCCGTGGCATCGAGGGCGAGGCGCTGACGGCCGCACTCGCCGCCCTCGGAACCTCCACCAGCAACGTCGACCTCTCGATGTCCGCCGTCTACGCCGAGAACCGCGACCGCGTCGACGACCGCGCCGACCGTCGCTTCCTGGTGCGCGAGCCCGCCGTCGGCCTGCCCGTCACCGACGGGCCAACCACGGGCGAGCCGCCGCTGCACCCCGACCACGAGGACCGCGGCCGCCGGTCGATCCCCGTCGAGGGCCGGGTGCGTCTCGAAGAGAACGACCTACCGGAGGCGGGCGACCGCGTCTGGCTGAAGGGGTACGGCCCCGTCCGCCGCGAGAGTGACCGACTCGTCTACACCGACGACGACATCGAGGTGGTGCGCTCGGGCGACGTGCCAGTCGTCCACTGGGTGCCCGACGACGGGGCACGATCGGTCCTGTTGCGCACCCCCGACGGCGACGTGACTGGTCACGCCGAACCCGGTCTCGGGGCGTACGCCGTCGACGACCTCGTGCAGTTCGAGCGGGTGGGGTTCGCGCGGGTCGACGCCCAGGGGGACGGCGGCGAGCGGACCGTCGCCTACTACGCCCACCCCTGACGGCGAGGGTGACCTACGGCGGCGAGAGACAGTACGGGAGCCCGAGCACGGCACACAGCGGCCCGGCGGCGACGCCGAGGGCGATCCCGAAGAACACCAGCGCACTCAGCACGCTACCGCCGCCCTGTAACAGCCGCAGGACCGCCGGACTCGACCGCTCGTCCCGCGTCGCTCGCCACCAGCGGGCGATCTGGGCGGCGGTGGCCAGCGAGAACACGCCGCCCGTACAGAAAAGCAGCGCGAGCGCCGCGAAGAGCACCACGCCGACCACCCGGATCGCGGCCGCGGTCCCGTGACCGGCCGCGACCGACAGCGGGAGGCCGATCCCGGCCAGTCCGGCGCCGAGGGTCAACAGCGTGAACACGCCGGCCACCGTCGCCGCCAGCAGCGACCCGAACTGCTTCCCGAAGCCGGCGCCGAGCGCGAACGGGCCGTCACCGCCCGCCCCGGGGTCCGGCTCGCCGACGACGACGCGGTGGCCCCCGTACGGTCGACTCGGCGACAGCGCAACCGTCGGGCCCCGCGTCCCGGTCCGTTCGGTCGGGCGACCGGTCACCACGACCCGCTCGCCCGGAGCGACGCGTCGCTCCTCGACGTACAGCGTCGGGTCGTCGAGCGTCACGGGGCCGGCACCGGCGTCCGGGAGCGCGACCCCGTTGTCCTCGAGCAGCGAGACGACGCGCCCGGGTGGGTCGTCCCCGGCGGCGACGGTGAACTGCCGGGTGCTGTCGCCGCGTGCGAGCAGGTCCGCCCCGTCGGCCACCCTGACGCGGCCGCCGTCGACGACGTCGAAGGCGCCACCGAAGCTCCCCTCCGCGAGCACGTCGACGTCGCTGCCAGCGGTCTCGGTCACCTCCCACTCGCCGTACACGGCCTCGCGCCCGGACAGCGGAGCGGTCGCCGTCGCGTCGGCGTCGACCGGGTCGGCCGCCGCGGGGCCGCCCGGCGGCGCGGCCCGTCCCTCGACCTTCGTGGGGAGGCGGCCGGGGGACACCGCCCCCGCGGGCGTGGGGTCGACCAGGAACCGGTCGTACAGCCG
>CAYODS010000090.1:0-6413 GCA_964402765.1 uncultured Halobacteriales archaeon | reverse complement strand
GGCGACGAACCCGCCCACCAGCAGCGCGCCCGGGGACGAGGCCATCGGCGTCGCCTGTGTCCGCCGGCGTAACCAGTGTTCCGGCTACCGGGACCGCCGTCAGCCGGCGCCGTACCTGCTCCGGCCCCGTGCCGTCCGGACCACCTGGCGGATCGCCCACGCCCCGGCGACGGCCAGCAGCGCGAGGGCGACGACGACGGCGCCGCTCACGGCGGGCCCGCTCGCGGACAGGAACGGCGCCAGCGGGACCGAAAGCGGCAGGAGACCCATCCCGCCGAAGACGACCCCGGTGCCGCCGGCGAGTGCCACCCTCGCCAGCCCGTGGGTCTCCCGGTCGGCGGCGGGGTCGTCGGTGACGTGGAAGTCGTCCCAGGGCCGTCCCCGGGTGAGCGTGACCCCGCCGTCGCCGTCGACGGCACGACCGACGACCTGGACCGTCTCGCCCGGGCGGACGGCGTCCTCCTCGAACCGCAGTGAACTGCCCTGGGTCGTGAGTGGGCCGACCTCCTTCGTCTCGGGCAGCGTCAGGTCGAGTTCGTCGGCGGCCCGGGCGACCCGCGTGGGCGGGTCGTCCCCGGCGTCGACCGTGTGCGAGAGGCCACCGGCACCGTAGGCCTCGACCGACGGCGGCGGGTCGGTCCCGACTCGCACGCGACCGGCGTCACCGACCACGTCGAAGGCGTCGCCGACCTCGCCGGAGCGGACGGTGTGGTCGGCGTCGTCGTACTCCTCCATCCAGACCCGCCACTGGGCGTACAGCGCGGAACGACCGCTGAACGGCGCCTCGGTGGGGCCCTCCTGACCGCCCGTGTCCGAGCGGGTTGGGGCCGTCGCACGGCCGCGGACCTTCACCAGCGCGCCCGGTCGCACCGACGCGGGCGGCGTCACGTCCACGAAGCGGTGGCTGTACCACCGCACGAGCAGGACGAGCGCGTGCCAGCCGGCGAACAGCCCGAAGCTGACGAACGACAGCCCCACCGCGCCGACGAGCAGCGCCAGCGCGAGCGTCTCCGTCCCGACCACGACGGGATAGTCGGCCACGCGCGACTCGAAGGTTTCGACGACGCGGTCAGCGCGCTCGGCCGCGGGCCCGCGAGGCCGGTGGACTGCGCCGCCCCCGCGGGCGACGATTCAAGTGCGCCCGCCCGGTAGCGTGGGCATGGCTATCGATCCGAAGTTCGAGACCCACCGTGACCGCGTCGACGAGCACGAGGGGCACGACGTGTGGGGACCGGTGGACGAGCCCGAGCAGGCGGGGATCCACGGCACACACGTCGCGGTGGACTTCGACATCTGCATCGCGGACGGCGCCTGCCTGGAGGACTGCCCGGTCGACGTGTTCGACTGGGTCGACACCCCTGGTCACCCCGAGAGCGAGCGCAAGGCCGACCCCGCCCGCGAGGACCAGTGTATCGACTGCATGCTGTGTGTCGACATCTGCCCCGTCGACGCGATAGACGTCGACGCCTCCCGCGAGGACCGCGTGGACTGACACGCCGGACCCACAGCTATTTCACGCGGTGTGTCAACGTACCACGCATGAGTGCGACCGGAGCGGCCGCCATCGAGGACGACGGCCGCCAAGCGATCTATGAGCACTTGGAACGGGCCGGGCCGGAGCGACCGGAGCGAGTGCGCCAGCGCCTGGGCCTGGACGAGCGGGGGTTCAGACACCACGTGGCGATCCTCCGGCGGGACGGGTACGTCGAGGAGAGCGACGGTCGGTTGCGGGTGGCGATCGAGGAGGACGAGCGCGAGCGGTACAGCGAGGACGGCGTGGACTTCGCGGTCCGGCCGGCCAGGGACGCCGACCTCTCGGGGCTGGTCGGCGTGATCCGGCAGGTCGCCGCCGAGCGCACCTACATCGAGGCCGAGAGCGTCGCGGACGTGATCGACCATGAGGAGACGATCCTCCGGCACGACGAGGTGGAGTCGCGGATGTTCTTCGTCGCCACCGTCGAGGAGGACGTCGTCGGCTGGGTCCACCTCCACACGCCCACCGTCGAGAAACTGTCACACACCGCCCGGCTCACGCTGGGCGTGCTGGAGGAGTACCGCGGCCAGGGCGTCGGCGAGCGACTGCTCGACCGCGGCCTGGCGTGGGCCGCCGAGCACGACCGCGAACGCATCTACCAGTCCGCGCCCGCGACGAACGAGCGCGCCATCGAGTTCCTGGAGGCACAGGGCTGGGAGGTCGAGGCGGTCCGCGAGGACCACTACCGGATCGGGGAGGAGTACGTCGATGAGGTGATGATGGGCGTCCGCCTCTGAGCGAGCGGGGTCACAGCACGGCGGCGACGAACACAATGAGCATCGCCAGTGCGAGCGCCGCCTGGACCACGCCGGAGGCGAGCGCGGCGGCGACCGCGACGGCGGCGGCCCGCACCCCCTCGCGGAGGTCCGCCCCGCGGTACACCTCCACGACGACGACGGTGGCGGCGATCCCGGCGAGCATCCCCACCGGACCGAGGACGAACAGCAGCGCGACCCCCACGACGGCGGCCAGCACCGACGACAGCGTCGACGCGCCACCGGCCTTCGCACCGACGAACTCGGCGCCGAACTCGACGGCGACCGCCGCGACGCCGACCAGCGTGAGCCCGGCGACCACCGCCGTCGAGGGCTCCGTGTACCCCGTCGACCACCAGTACAGCCAGACACCCCCGACCGACAGCGCCGGCCCGGGGACCAGCGGGACGACGACCGCGGCGACCCCCGCCACGAGGAGCGCGACCGCCGCGGCGAGAAACGGGTCCACCGGCACGTCTCGACGTATGGTCCGCAGAACAAAAAGCGACGGGTCAGTCGTACCGCTCGCGCTCCTCGCGGACGACCCGGCCGCCGTAGCGATCCGACAGCGTCGCCAGGGCGTCACCGACCGCCCGCAGACACTCGCCCGTCGAGTGGTAGCCCAGCGCGTCGGCGACCGTCTCGACCGGACGGGCCTGGAGGACGACGGCGACGAGCAGTCGGGCCTCACGCGGGGAGAGACCGGCGTCGGGGTCAGACAGTCCGGCGACGGCGACCCGCCGGAACGGGGCCGGGCGCACCTGGTACAGTCCGGGGCCGTGGGCGGCGCCCGCGACCAGGCGCCACTCGCGGTCGCTCAACTCCGGGGCGGGTCGCCCGTCGGCCGTCGCCCGCAGTGCCGCCCGCACCACGTCGGGGTCCACCGCCGAGAGCGGCCCCGACGCCGCCGAGACGGTCCGCTCGCGGAACCACTCGACGTGGCGCCGCTCCAGGTCGCGACCGTCGTCGGTGAGACCGGCGACCATCACCGCGGAGTGTTCGCCCGAGCGGTCGTTGCGCGACAGCGAGAGGTGGACCGTCCGAAAGTCGTTGGCGGCCCAGAACCGCAGGAGTCGCGGCGTCGCGCCGAAGCCGACGCCGAGGTAGTCCACCCGGCCCGGATCGCCGCGGGACGCCGCGGCACTGGCCCCGGCACCGGGCCCGAACTCATCGCGAACCCCGGCCAGCAGCCGGGAGCCCAGGCCGCGCGCGCGGACGGCGTGGTGGGTGGCGATCCGCAGCACGCGCAGGCCGACCGGCCGCCCGGCGTCGGGGTCACGCACCTGCGAGGTGAGCACGTCCGGCACCATGTGCCCGCGAATCCGCTCGCCCTCGTACATCGCCGCCCGGCGCTCGGCCGAGAGCCCGCCCTCGCGGGCCAGCAGCGCGACGCTGACGACGTGGGCACGGCCCTCACCCGTGCCGGTCACGAGCGCCCGCACCGTGACGTTCGGGGCGTCCAGTAGGCGGGCGAGGTCGTCGGGTTCGGTGCGGTAGTGAGCGCGGGCGAGGAGGCCGACCACCTGGCGAAGGCGGGCCGGGTCGGCGACCAGCGCGTCGCGGTCCATCCGCCGGTAGGCGACGGACCCGGGCGTGGCGTCGGCGACGGCGGGCGCGACCGGCGGTCGGGCGTCCAGGAGGAGGGCGTCGAACGCCCACCGCTCGACAGGGTCACCGGCGGCGTACCGCACCGGGTCGTCCATCCGCACCTCCCGCACCTCGTGGGGTGCGTCCGCGAGACGGTCCCGGAAGCGCACCGCGAAGCCGCGGCCGGTGCCCTCGTAGCCGTGGACCGTCGTCGCGTACACCACGCGGTCGGCGTCGAGCGTGCCGGCGAGGCGGTCCACCGGCAGCGCCGCCGCCTCGTCGACGACCAGAAGGTCCACGTCGCCGGCCCGCTCGACCGCCTCGCCGGGTGGCAGGTACCGGAGCGATCCCCCCACCGACTGGATGGTGTCGTCACCCTCGCCACCCTCGCTCTCGTTGGCGTGAGCGTCCAGCGCGTCGAGCACCTCACCGGCGCGGGCCAGCACCTCACGGGCGTTCTCGCGGGCTAACGCGGTGACGACCACGTCGCCACCCGCGGCGACGACCGCCCCGGCCGCGAGCCCAGCCGCTGAGGACTTCCCCCGACCGCGGTCGGCCTCGACGACCGCCGCACGCGGAGCGGGAGCGTCGGCGTCGTCGGCGTCGAGCAGGGGTGCGACCGCCTCCAGCGCGGCGACGGCGTCACGCTGGTCGCGGGTTAGGGTCGCCCGGTACACCGCGGCAGGGAAGCGGGCGTCGGGTGGCGGCGCGGGGTCGAACTCGCGGGGTGTGGCGGGGCGGTCGGTCGCACCGTCGTCGGCCACCCGGTCGGCGTCGGCGTCGTAGATCGCCACGCCCGGATGGTCACGCAGCGTCCCGACGAACCGGCGGCGGAAGTGGCCGGTCACGTCGTCGGCGTCGTGCGGCGGCGCGGCCAGCGTGGCGTCGAACTCGTCGGTGCGGTCGGGCCAGTCGTCCAGTGGTGGCGCGAGCAGGACGAGCAGGCCGCCGCCGTCGACGGCACCGACGACGCTGCCCAGCGCGTTCGGCACCAGGCGGTCCCGGGCGTCGAACACCACGCAGTCGCGGGTGGTCCCCAGCAACTCGCGGGCGTGGTCCGGCGAGACGCACTCGCAGTCGAGGACGGCACGGTCGCCGACGAGCGTGGTGTCGGCGAGCGAGCAGTCCACGGCGTCGAGAGCGTCCCGGGCGGCCCGCTCGACGGCGGCGTCGTCATCGCCGGCGATCACCAGCAGGCGTCGCTGGTCGTCGCGGCGGGCGGCCGCACGGAGCGATCGGGCGAGTGACGAGAGGGCGCTCCGGTCGTTCGGACGCACGGGTCGTGTCGTCGCCACGGGAGTAAGACGGTTTTCCTCCCGCGGCGAGGGGCCAGCGGGCCAACGGATACGTGTCCGCGACGCTGGGACCCGGTATGGGTGCGGCGGACGGGGACCGGACCCTTCCCCGGCACCGGGCGAGGGCTTTTATTCTCCAGTCGAGGAGTTGGGACGTGCCGAACGGATCGACCGCGGTGAGCGCCGAGCGGAGCCGCGTGGCCGGCGTGGGGGTGGTCGTCACGATGAGCGTCCTCGCGGTGGGGTTTCTCGTCGTCGGTGCGGCCGGACTGCCGGCTTGGCTGCTGTGGTCCGCGGTCGGTGGCGGTGGGTCGGTCGTGCAGACACTCTCAGCGATGCCGGAGCCGTTGGTCGCGTTGCACCTCGTCGCGGTGTTCGCCGTCGGCGGCCTCGTCTCGGCGTTCGTCGGCGTCTTCGACACCGTGTTCATGCGGCGAACGGCGACGCTCGGTCGCCTCCACCAGTGGGCGGTGGTCTGTGTCGTCGGGGGGGTGGTCTGGGTTCCGACGGGACTCGCTCTCGGCGCCCGTCTCGGGGAGTTCGGGGGCGTCGGGTGGGTACTCGCGGCACTGCCGGCCGCGGCCACGGCGGAGGGCTACGTCGTGCACGTCCACGGCGACCCGATCGACAGCGGTCGGTCGAAACCGACGACGGTCACCCAGCGAGCGATCTGGCCGGGACGACCGACCGACGGCGGTGACGAGGGAACCGCCACCCCCAGCGAGCGGGACGCGACGGCCGAGAACGACGGTGGTGCCCCGTCGCGACCGGAACCGAGCGGCACCCTGGCGGAGTCACGCGAGCGCGTCGAGGGCGAGACCGACGGGTGAGAGCGGAGACGACCGTTTGAAAGCGCTTTTATGAGGAGGGTCGCAACCGAAAGGTACGCTCCGCACGGGGTGGTGAGGGCGGCGCCCGGGTCTCGAAGGGCGCCCCCGAACCCGCGTGCGGGAGGTGACAACAATGTCAGTGTACGTAGACTTCGACGTTCCGCAGGACCTCCAAGAGGACGCCCTCGAGGCCCTCGAGGTCGCACGGGACACGGGATCGGTACGGAAGGGCACGAACGAGACGACGAAGGCGATCGAGCGAGGCAACGCGAAGCTCGTGTTGGTCGCCGAGGACGTCCAGCCCGAGGAGATCGTGATGCACCTGCCCGAGCTCGCGGACGAGCGCGACGTGCCGTACGTGTTCGTCGGCGAGCAGGAGGAGGTCGGTCGCGCCGCGGGCCTGGAGGTCGGC
>CAYODS010000089.1:2984-12918 GCA_964402765.1 uncultured Halobacteriales archaeon | reverse complement strand
CGGCGCCCCCACGCTGCCGATCGACGTGCTCCTGCACGACGGCCTACGGGAGGAGTCCGTCGAGGAACTGGTCGAGGCCGCACAGGAACCCCCCGAGGAGGCGCCCGAACCCGAGGCCGAGGCCGAGGCGCCCTGAGACCGTCTCAGAACTGGCATCCACAACGCTTTCGAGACGCGAGCGCCGAGTACGGGTATGTTCACGGGTATCGTCGAGGGCACCGGCGTCGTGACCGACGTACGGGAGCGCGAGGAGGGGCGCAGACTGCGGATCGCTGCCGACGTGACCGACCTCTCGACCGGCCAGTCGATCGCCGTGAGTGGGGTGTGCCTCACCGTCGAGGCACACGGCCGCTACGACGGCGACCCGCCCTCGGTGGGCGGACTCGACCCCGAGACGCTGTCGGGGTCGGCGTGGTTCGAGGTCTTTCTCGCCGCCGAGACGGTCGAGCGCACGTACCTCGACCGCCTGGGAGCGGGTGACCGGGTGAACGTCGAGCGGTCGCTGCGGGCCGACGACCGCCTGGACGGCCACTTCGTGCAGGGCCACGTCGACGGCACCGCCAGCACCGTGGCGGTCGAGGAGGTCGGAGACGACTGGCGCTTCACCTTCTCGCTGCCCGAGGACGTGGCGCCGTACGTCGTCGAGAAGGGCTCTATCGCCGTCGACGGGATCAGTCTCACCGTCGCCAGCGTCGCCGACGAGGAGTTCGAGGTGGCGATCATCCCCGAGACGTACCGCCGGACGACGCTGTCGGAGAAGGCACCCGGCGACCCGGTCCACCTGGAGGTCGACGTGGTCGCGAAGTACGTCGAGTCGCTGGTGGAGCGCTAGTCCCGCCGGTCGTCGGCGGGGGTGCCGCCGTCGGCCTCGGCGCCGAGTCGCCGGTCGCCGGACCGGGTAGCCCCGTCGTCGAACTCGGTGAGTTCGGAGTCCGGGTCACGGGGACCGGCACCGACGGCGTGGTACGCCCGCTCGTACCCCTTGAGCAGGCGGTAGAGGTAGTAGCCGGCGGCGACGTCGTAGACGACGACGAAGCCGATGAAGCCGAGCGCGACCGGAACGCCGGCGAAGACCGCCAGCAGTCCGGGGACCAGGCCGACGAGCGTGTTGTAGCCGGCGTGGACGACGGCGGCGATCGCCACCCCCTTCAACGCGAGCGGCCCGGCGTGCTCGGAGTTGAACTTCGCCAGGCCGAGGTAGTACCCCGCGATCCCGGAGTAAATGACGTGGCCCGGCCCCGCGAGCGCGCGGACGGCGGTGATACCGACCTGGACCGACTCGCCGTTCTCGGCGACCTGCTGGGCGATGTAGATGGCGTTCTCGATCGTGGCGAACCCCAGGCCGGCGGCGGCACCGTACACCGCGCCGTCGACGACGGTGTCGAACCGGGAGTCACCGTAGGCGAACAGCCGCACCGCGAGCAGTTTCACCGTCTCCTCGACCGGCCCGACGACCAGGAAAAAGAAGGGGACGAGCACGAGCAGCGGCAGCGACTCCAGGCCGGCGCCGCCGGTCACCTGGCTGTTGAGGATGCCGGCGAAGGGCGCGAACAGCACCCCGAGCAGGAACGTCCCAACGAGCAGCCAGAGTGGCTCCTTCGTCGTCACGTCCGCCCGGCGGACGTACACCGCCAGCAGGAGCGCGGGTACCGCCGACAGTGCCACCAGCACGGCGACGTTCGGCTCCAGCACCGGCGACAGCACGCCGCCGGCGACCAGCCCGACGACCAGCAGCCCGGACACCGCCACGAGCAGGAGTCGCACCGCCGGGAGGATCGCCCCGTGGACCCACGTGACGGCGCCGTCCACTCGCGTCCGCGGTTCCCACGTCGCCACGCCCTGCAGGTCCTCGTCGTCGGCCGCCCGCTCGACCGGGTCCCGCTGCATCCTGTCAACAGCGCGCGGCGGCAGCCCCCTAACGGTTTCCCCCGGTCGCCCGGCGAGAGCGCCGTCCCGAGGGCGCACGCGGACGGACCAGGAGGGCGCCGTCACGAGCACCGACGCACGCGGACGGGCCGGGAGAGGGCCGTCGTGAGTACCGACGCCCATCGCGGGTCGCTGTCGTCACGCTCATTGCCGCCCCTGCCGAGGCCCGGACGATGACCGACACCGACGCCCCGCGCGTTCGAGTCCGGGGGATCTACGCGACGGCGCTAACGGCACTGCTGTCCGGGGCGAGCGAGGGCGTGGCCGCCGACACGGACGGCGACGGGAGCGGGGCGGACGCCCACACCCTCGACGCCACGGTGACCCGGCCCTCGGACCCGATCCGCGAGCGGTTCGACCGGTCGTTCGAGTCGGCGCCGGCGACGGTCGAGATCACGACCGGCGAGGACCGGACCGGCGTCGCCGTCGTCGGCGACCCGGACGGCGTGAAGCGGGTGAGCGAAGCGCTGTCGGCGGTCGCCGACGACACGCTGGTCGTGTCCGACCCGACGCCGCCGGGAGCGGTGTTCGACGCCCGCGTCGAGCGCACGGTCGGCGGCGGGGCGGTCCTCGACCTGGGCGACCGGGCGGGGTACCTGCCGTTCGACCGCGTCGACGGCTACGTCGACGCCGGCGACCGGTACCGGGTGCAGGTCTCGGAGCCGGCGGCGCCCTGGAGCGACCGCCGCCCGGAACTGGACACCGACCTGCGGGTCCGCGGGTCGCTGGTCCACCTCGTCCGGGGGGACGACGGCGTCGACGCCGCCGTCCCCCGCGAGCGACGGGCGGAACTCGCCCGGACGACCGAGGTGCTGTCGGCGAGCGCGCCCGATGGGTGGGGGGTGGAGTGGCGGTACCCCGCCCTGGAGGCGGGCGTCGAGGCGATGGACGACGCCCTGGCGGCGGCGAGCGAGCGGGCCGGGCGCCTGGCGACTCTCCCCGACAGCGGCGACCCGCCGGAGCGACTGGCGGCGCCCCGGTCGGCGCGGTGGCTGTGGTTCGGCCGCGAGGCGCGGTTCGCGCTGGACGAGCACCGCCGCGCCGTGACGACGACGATGGCGGGCCACCACCGCGTGAAAGCGGGGACGGCCGCGGCGAGTGACGCCGTCGACTTCGTCGAGGTGGTGTGTGGCGAGGTCGGCGTCGGGGACGACCCCGAGTTCCCGTTCGACGCGGTGACGGGCCAGTTCGGCCCGCGGGAGGGCGAGACGGTGCGGATCGCCCACGGCAAGCCGGACGGGAGCCTGTACGACCTCGGCGAGGCGACGGTGACCGAGCGCGACCCCGCCGGGAAGGTGGTGTTGCGCCGCGAACTGTCCTCGGCGGGGACGTACGACGGGCTGGGCACGCGGCGGGAGCCGGGTGACGTTGCGGTCACCCGCGTGAAGGAGGGGCGGTGGTGGTACCCGACGGCGTACCGCGGTGCCGACGGCGAGCGGAAGGGGACCTACGTGAACGTCTGCACGCCGGTCGAGGTGTTCCCGGAGGCGGTGCGGTACGTCGACCTGCACGTCGACGTGGTGCGGGAGCCGGACGGCACGGTCCGGCGGGTAGACGAGGACGAGCTGACGGCGGCGGTCGAGGACGGCGCGGTGTCCGAGCGACTGGCCGAGCGGGCGCGGTCGGTGGCCGCGACGGTCGAGCGGGCGCTCTAGGCGCCGGGCACGTCGTCGGGGTCGTCCTCGACCTTGCGCTTCATCGAGTCCCGGCGGGCCTCGGCGTCCCGGCCGGTGGCCCCCTCCAGAAAGTCGTTCTTCAGGTCGACCGCCTCCTGTGCGGCCTCCAGTTCCTCGGGACCGAGTTCGGTCGGGTCACGCTCCTCGAACTCGACCGCGAGTCGGTCCTTCTTGCTGCCGTAGGCGGCGGTGCCGGCGATCACCCGGTCGAAGACGGGGTTGTCCGGCTCACCGACGACGTACAGGTCGTTGCCGTTGTACTCCTCGGTGCCGGTGACGGGACCGAAGTGCTCCTCGATGAACGACTCCATGTCGGGCACGCGCTCGGCCAGTTCCTCGCCGCGACGCATCTTGTACTCCCTCATCGGCTTCCTGCCTCACTGCGAGGGCGTCCCGCTTAGGGGTTTCGTCCGCCGGACGAGTCACCGCTCGGTCAGGTAACCGATCCCGCAGTCAGGGCAGATGTCGCCCGACCGGTGCGGGGTGCCGCTGGGCGGGTCGCTGTACTCACAGGAGCGACAGTACAGTTCACCCGCGACGTCGGTCCGGGTGGTCCGTGCGCCGGGACCGTGCTCGACGGCGGCGTCGTGGCCCTCCTCGGCGGCGTCACCCCCGACCGAGGCGGCCGAGGCGGCGTCGGCGGTCGCCGCCGCCGTCCCCGCCCCGGCGTCGGCCCCGCTCACGGACGTGACGCCGGCGAACGCCTCGCCGGTGTCGTCCTCGTCGGGGTGGGCGGGCCAGTCGCCGTGGTCGTGCTCCGGCGGGTCCTCGGGCGCCGCGTCGGGCCACTCGCCGAAGTCGGTCTCGACCTCGCGGGCGTCGTCGGTGCCGACGAAGGCGTCGTCGGCCTCGGCCGCGTCCGGGGCCGTCGCCTGAGAGGTGTCCGTGGCGGCCGCGGCCTCGGGCGCCGCGTCGGTCGCCGTGCGGGCGTCGGCCTGTGCGCCGTCCTCGGCCGCGTCGTCGGCCAGCAGGACGGCGTCCTCGCCGTCGACGTCCAGGCTCTCGGCGTCCGCCTCGATCTCGTCCGCTCCGTCGGCGTCGGGGACCAGTGCCTCCGCGTCGGCCGCCGTCTCGCCCGCGTCGGCGTCCGCGGCGGTCGCCCGGTCGGCCACGTCCGCGCTCGGACCGGCGTCGATGAACTCGACGCCCTCGTCCTCGGGGAGGTCGTCGTCCGGGTCCTCGGCGGCGTCGTCGGCGTCGGCCACGCCGTCGGGATCGACGTCGAGCGGTTCGGATTCGGCGTCGTCAGGCAGGACGGCGTCGTCCTCCGACGGCGTCGCCGGGTCGCTCCCCTCACCCTCGTCGTCGAACTCCTCGTAGAAGCCCGCGGGGTCGTCCGGCCGGTCGTCGTGGTCGTCGTCCCCCTCGACTGTGCGACGCTCGGGGGCCGTCGTGACGCCGGTGTTCTCGCTTATCAGTCGCTTGTCACCGCAGTGACGACACTCCTCGTACTCGCGGACGGTGAGCACGACCTCCTCGCCGCGCTGCTCGCGCTCGCGCTCGTGGCGCTGCTCGGCGTACTCACAGCCGAGGATCGAGCACCTGAATCCCATACCCGTGGCAACGCGCCGCGGGGGAAAAATCCACGTCAGACATCTGATAGACGTGGGGCTGACGCCCGCCGGCGCGGGCGGACCGACGGTATAAGAGGGGCGCGGACGAACGAACGGGCGATGCCAGTCCGAGGGGAGTACCGCGACCGCCCCGACCGGGAGGTGGCGGTGCTCGACGCGCTGGTCGACCGCGGCGGCGAGGGGATGACCGTCCTGGAGGTACGCTCGCGTGCCGCGATCGACATCGACGAGGTCGAACGTGCCCTGTCGGCGCTGAAGGAGGACGGCCTCATCGAGGTCGAGCGCGAGCGCGGGCAGACGGTGATCCGCCCGGTCGAGCGGGTGATCCCCGACCCCGAACTCGAGGAGGAGGACGACCTCGTCGACCGGGTGCGCGACCGACTCCCGTTCTGACCCGTCCGGCTTTAGGTCGGCGGCCCCATCGGCCGGTCGTGACGGTCCTCAACACGGTCCACGAGGAACTCGGGGCGACGTTTCGCACCGTCGAGGGGGTGCGGACCGTCGCCGACTACGGCACCCCGGCGCGTGCGCACCTGGCGGTCCGCAACGCCGTCGGTCTCGCGGAGTTACCCCACGCCGTCTGCCGGGTGCCCGAGCGCCGCCGGGGGGCACTCGCCGCCGTGTTCGACGGAGCGCTGCCGGCGGCGGACAGGGAGGCGGCCCACGGACGACTCGCGGACGACGCCGTCCGGGGAGAGGCCACGGTGCTCGCCGCCGCGGACGACCTGCTGTGTCTGGTCTCGCCCGGCGCCGCCGCGTGGCTGTGCGACCGGGTCGACGCCCACGACCGGACCGACGCGCTCGCGGTCTTCGACCTGCACGGCCCACAGGCCACGGAGAAACTGGCGGGCGTACTCCACGGCGCCCCCGCGCCCGGCGGGCGACTCACCTTCGTCCGCGGGCGACTCCGCGGGGCCGGCGTCACCGCCGTCCGGACCGACGACCCCGCCGGCGAGGAGGGGTACGTCGTCGTCTGTGCCGCCGAGGACGCCCGCGAGGTCCACGACACCCTGCTGGTGCGCGGCCCCAACGCCGCTCCCTTCGGCTACCGCACCTGGGAGACGCTCACCCTGGAGGCGGGGACGCCACTTCCAGGTGACCTCCGGGCCGACGGCGACGGCCCGATCGTCGGTCTCGCGCCGGAGACGCTGCCGACCGAGGGCACGCCGGTCGTGGCCGACGGCGACCGGGTCGGGACCGTCCTCCGGGCGGTCGACAGTCCCACGCTCGACCGTCCGATCGCACTGGCCGTCGTCGAACGGCCCGCCGCCCGCCTGACGGTGGACGGCGCCCCGGTCACCGTCCGGTCACTCCCGTTCGTCGAGGGGTCGGCCACCCCCGGGCGAATCCGGGGAGCGTGAGAAGACAGGGTATTTTCGACACTATTTCAAAAGATATTTGCCACCAATTTCAGTTAATTAAACATCGTGGTCGACTGTGGGCGCTGCGAGGCCGAGACGGTCGAGCCGCGGGCGTGTCCGGAGTGTGGTGGGGTGTACTGTCCGGACCACGTCTCTCCGGTCACCCACGAGTGTCCGGCGGTCGCCGCGGGGGTCGCCGAGGGCGCCTTCGACCCCGACAGCGAGCCGCGTCGTCCGTCACGACTGCACGCGGCCGTCGTCTGGACGGGCGTCGCCGTCGTGACGGTGCTGTCGCTGATGCTCGTCGGAGTGACGACGGGGATGCTCACGCCGGGGCCGGTCGTCGAGGACACGACGGACGAGCGCCTGACAGGGGGCGTCGACCCGACGGCGACGGCCACGCCGGACCCTGACCCGGAGACGGTGCGGGCGGTCGTCGGCGAGGACCTCAACGACTGGCGGGCGGGACGCGGTCTCGACCGCCTGGAGCGGGCCCCCGACCGCCGGGCGGTGCTCGACGAGTTCGCCGCCGACCTCGCCCGCGTGGACTACTTCACGAACGACTCCGTCGACCGGTCGGCGTACTCCCCCCGGGGACGGCTCCAGGAGCACGGGTACGACTGCCCGGCGGTCGCGCACGGACTCCTGCGGCTCCCGCCCGGCGAGGACCGCCGGACCGGGGCCGAGTACGGCCGGGACGCCGCCGAGACGATCCGGTCCGGGCTCGCGGACGAACCGGGCTACCAGTACACCTCGGTCCACGCCGTCGGCGTCCACGTCGAGGACGGCACCGTGTACGTCGTCTACGTCGCCTGCTGACGCCGTGGTTTCTCGCTGGCACGAGTTAACTTAACCGTCGGTAGAGTTAAATGATACCAGACGAATTGATATCACAATGAGTCGAGGCGGCGTCCGGGACGGTCCTGGGGGGGTCCGACGGTGACCTGGGGATCCGGCACGACCGTGCCCGACGGGGAGCGGACCGTCGGCCTGGCGGCCGGCGACCTGGTCGAGGACGCGCTGATCCGTGTCGACGAGGACTGGCGCGTGGTCGAGACGAACGACCGCGGGGCGACACTCCTGGGGCGGTCGGCCGCCGACGTGCGCGGGCGGGCCGTGTGGGACGTGTTTCCCGCGGTCCGGGACACGGACCTGCCGGAGACGCTCCGGGCGGCGGCCGGGCGCGGCGAGCCCCGCACCGCCGAGGCGACCCACCCCGAGCGGGGCACCCGCCTGGAGGTACACGTCTACCCGACCGGCGAGGGGCTGACCGTCACCGTCCACGAGCGCCCGGACGCCGGGAGCCGTCGGGCCCGGATGGTGGCACTCGCCGACCGCCCGGCGTTCGCCGTCGACGACGCCGGGCGGTTCGTCGACGCGAACGACGCCCTCGCCGACGCGCTGGACCGGGACCGCGAGGCGGTGCTCGGCGAGTGGGCGACCGAGACCGTGCAGGGCGTGGCGGCGGCGCTGCGCCAGGCGATCACCGCCGACGTCGCCCCCGCCGGCGACCTCGACCCCGACTCCGAGGCGGTCGAGACGACCCGGGTGACGCTGAACCCGGGGACCCCCCAGCGTCACCGCTACGAGGCGAGAGTCGCGCCGGCCCCCGGCGAGGGTGCCGTCTGCGTGCTGCGGGACCTCTCGGTGCCACAGGGGCGGCGCCAGCGACTCGCCGTGCTCGACCGCGTGCTGCGGCACAACCTCCGCACGGAGATGAACGTCGTCCGCGGGCGACTGCGGACCGTCGCCGACGCCGTCGACGACCCGGCGGCCGACGACGCCCTCGACGCCGTCGACCGGTCGATCGACGACCTGCTGTCGATCAGCCGTGACGTGCGCCGGTTCGCCGACGCGCTCGACCCCGAACTCGGCGACGCCCGCCCACACGACGCCGTCGACGCGGTCGAGACCGCCGTCACCGAGGTGCGGCGTCGGCACCCCGAGGCCGAGGTGCGCCTGGTCGTCGAGGACGCCGTCGAGATGTGTGCCCACGAGTCCACGCTGGTCGCCGTCGAGGAACTCGTCGAGAACGCCGTCGTCCACACCGAGGCGTCGTTCGCCCGGGTCACCGTCTCCGCCGTCGAGGCCGGGGACGGCCCCCGAACCCGGATCGAGGTCGCCGACGACGGCGACGGCATTCCCGACCCCGAGCGGCGCGTGCTCACCGGCGGCGACGAGACACCACTCGATCACGCCTCCGGGGTCGGCCTGTGGATGGTCAACTGGGCCGTCGGCAAGGCCGGCGGACACCTCTCCTTTTCGGACCCGCCGGAGTGGGGGTCAATCGTCACGGTCGACCTCCCGCGGCCCGGCCCGGACGGCTGCTGACTACCGCAGCAGCGTCCGCAACCCGTCCCGGGACAGCAGCGTGCTCGGGCGGTCCATGTGGACGCCGATCTCGCCCGACAGCGCCCGTAGTCCCGCTCGTTGGACCGGCCCCGGCAGCGAGTACGCCCGCCGGACCAGCCGACCGAGGCGGATCTCCCGCTGCAGGTCCTCGCGCCAGGCCCGCTCGTATGCGCTCAACGTCGCCGGGTCCGCCGGATCGACGGTCCGGGCGGCGTGGTCCGCCGCCCGCATCCCGTAGAGGATACCCCCGCCGGTGAACGGCTTCGTCTGTGCCGCCGCGTCGCCGACGAGCAGCGACCGCTGGCCCGTGACGCGGTCGGGCGGGTCGATCGGGATCAGCCCCGAGCACCGCTCGTCCAGGGACACGCCGTAGGCCGCCTGCAGGCGCTTGAACTGGTCGGTCACCTCCCCCGGCGGCGCCGCCAGGCCGTACTCCACGCCCGCCTCGCCGCGGGGGATCCGCCACGCGAAGAAGCGTGGTACCGTCAGGTGGACGTCCACGAAGTCACCCCGGTCGGGGTCGTCGGCGAAGCCCAGCACGCCGTGCAGCAACTCGCCCGGCTCGGGCAGGCCGAGTTCGGAGCGCACCCGCGAGTTGGGGCCGTCGGCGCCGACGACCAGCCGCGCCGCGTGGGTCTCGACGCCCTCGGGCCCGCTGACCGTCACCCGGACGCCGTCGGCGCGCTCCTCGACCCCGGTGACGGTGTGGTTCTCGCGCACCTCGGCGCCCGCCCCGCGGGCCAGCGCGGCCAGGCGGCGGTCCAGTCCCACGCGGTCGATCACGTTCGAGACCGCCTCGTGCTTGTAGAAGCGGTGGGCGTCGCTGCCCGGCCCGCCGGCGTGGAAGCGGGCGCCGTACACCTCGTTCTGCCGCAGGTCGGCCCGCGCGCCGCCGTCGAGGTAGTCCCACACGTCGCGGCTGACGTGGCCCGAACACGCGAGTGGCTCGCCGATCCGGCCGCGCTCGAGGGCGAGCACGTCGTGACCCCGCTCGGCCGCCGAGCGGGCGAAGCGCGACCCCGCCGGGCCACAGCCGACGACGACG
>CAYODS010000089.1:1707-2974 GCA_964402765.1 uncultured Halobacteriales archaeon | reverse complement strand
CGCCGGCATAGGTGTCCCGGATCGGGGTGGGCCGCTCAGGTCGACGCCCCGAGGTATCCGGCCGCCGCCTCGGCGACCGCGTCGACCACGCCGGCGGCGAGTCGGCCCTCGCGGTCGGTCACGTCGGCGTGCTTGAACGTCGTCACCACCCACGGGGACGCGTAACTCCGCCTGGGCAGTCCACCGGAGACGAAGTCCTCGTCCGCGAGTTCGACCGCCGCCGACCGCTCGGTCGTCGTCACAGCGACGAACAGTCCCTCCACGCCGTCGAAGGGGTGTGACGGGTCCGTGAGGTGGACGTAGGGTCGGTGGGTGCCGGCGCCGAACGGGTCAGGCGCCTTCACCACGGCACCGCGCGGGTACGGCGACTCACTCATCCGTAGTAGTCGTCCTCGACCGAGTCCGAACTGGCGGCGTCGCCGGCCCCGAAGGCGGCGAGTCGGTCGTCCTCACCGATCGCCCAGTACCGTCCACGGTGACGGACGAGACCCCGCTCCTCCAGTCGAGACAGCACCGCCCCCACGCTGCCCCGGGTGATGCCGGTCTCCTCCGCTATCTCGGTCTGGGTGTAGGCCCGGTCAGCGTTGCTCGCCAGGAACGAGAGGACGCGGTACGGCTGTGTCCCCTCCTCGACCCGGAGCGCCTTCGATGGCCCCTCCTCGAAGTCGTCGATGCTGATCGGCATGCGTAACAGAACGTAATATAACGTAATAGTACTTCTGCCACGGACCGCCCGCACGGCCGTCGCCGGCTACGCCCCGACGGCCAGCCCACGACAGGTCCGCCCGCGCAGGTCCTCGCCGAAGGTCACGAGCGGGTCGAACGCCTCGCCCCAGTCCGTCGAGCGGTACAGGCCGTGGTCGTTACAGGCGTACACGGTGCCCGGGGCGGTCGCCGTCAGCACGCACCGCAGCGCCCCCTCGCCGGTCGGGACGCCGGCGTCGTCGAGGTGCTCCCAGCGGGGGTCGGCGTCGCGGTCGCCGTCGAGGCGGTACAGGTGGGCGTCACCCGGCGGTCGGTGGGCGTCGCCGGCGCCGCGGGCGGCGGAGACGAGCACGCGGTCGGGGTCGCCGGGGTCGACCGCCAGTCCCCACACGTACCGATGGTCGAGGCCACCCTGCGGGTGGTGCCACGTCTCGCCGCCGTCGGTGCTCTCCGCGTAACCGTCACCCGCGGCCGAGTAGACGCGACCGGGGGCGTCGGGGTGGACGGCGAGGGTGTGGTTGTCCCGCCGGGACCCGGGCGGACGCTCGGTCCAGGTGGCGCC
>CAYODS010000089.1:0-1607 GCA_964402765.1 uncultured Halobacteriales archaeon | reverse complement strand
ATCCCGACGTACACCCGATCCGGGTCGGCGGGGTCGACCTCGATCCACCGGACGTGGTGGGTGTCCGGCCGCGGCGGGAAGTACCACTCGTCGCTGGAGGGCACCTCGGTGAGCCCGCCGACACGGGCCCAGGTGTCGCCCCCGTCGGTCGACCGGTAGAGAGCGCTCGGTTCGGTGCCCGCGTACAGCGTGTCGGAGTCTTCAGGGTGGACCGCGAGCGGCATCACGGCGTCCGACTCGATACCGTCGGCGCCGACCCGCTCCCAGGAGTCGCCATCGGTCGAGCGCCACAGGCCCGCCTCGAAGGTGCCGACGAGGGCGCGGTCGCCGGCCACGAGCGCACACTCCGGCCGGCCGTGATCGGTGAGTCGCTCCCGGACGGTCCACTCGCTCCCGTCGCCGTCGACGACGAGCAGTCGGTCCTCCATGGCCGCGTAGACGGTGGTCATACCCCCGACCTACGGGCGCCGTCGGCAAAAGCAGGGGTGACGGGGACACGACCCGCCGGTGTCTCGTCGGCGGTCAGTCCGCCCGCTGGTCGTCCTCCGGGTCGTCGCCGTCGGCGTGGCCCCTCTCGGCGGTCGGACCGTCGGAGTCCTCGTCGGTCGCGTCGCCGGACTCCCCGGTGTCGTCCCGCTCTGCGACCTCGTTCAGCGCCGCGACGGTCTCCTCATCGACCGCCTCCTCGCGGTCCACCGCCGCGTGCTCCGAGGAGAGCGACGCCGCCTCCCAGTCCGAGTCGTCGTCCTCGTCCGCGCCGTCGCCCTCCCGGTCGTCGGTCGCGCCGGACTCGTCGGCGTCGCCACCGCCGAACAGGTCTGCGTCGGTCTCCAGGGGTTCGCCGGCGTCCGCCGCCTGGTCCGAGCCCCCGTCCCCGGCGTCCACCTCGGACTCACCGGCGTCTGCGTCCACGTCCAGTTCCTCGTCGGTCGTGTCCACGCCGGAGGCGGTGTCCGGGTCGTCGTCGCCCGCGTCGACGCCGGGGACCGTGTCGTCCGCGGTCGCGTCAGCGTCAGGTTCTCCCCCGTCCACGTCGAGCTCTCGTTCGCTCTCGCCGGCGTCCCCGGTCGAGTCGTCCGGGCCGGTGTCCCGGTCGGCGGTCACCCCGTCGCCGCTCCGCTCCGTGGTGGCGGTTCGGTCGCCGTCCGGCGTCGGTGGGTCGGCCGGTCCGTCGCGGTCCGCCGGGTCGTCGCTCCCCCCGATCAGTCGCTTTACCCTGTCGATGAACCCCATGCCGGGGGTCGCGCGGCGTCGAACAAAAAGACCGCCGACGGTTCAATTGAATTTGTCGCCGGTACGCACCGCCTTCGGGGCGGTCAGTCGTCGCCCGCCGCCCCGGTCTCGCCGTCGGTGTCGGGGTCCGTCTCGGCGTCGGTCGGGTCGCCGACGGCGTACTCGCGGTCGGCCCGGGGGCCGTCCAACTCGACCGACGGCAGCAGGTCCCGGAGGTACCGCCCGGTGTGTGACGCCTCCGTGCGGGCGAGGTCCTCGGGGGTGCCCTGAGCGACGATCTCGCCGCCGTGCTCGCCGCCCTCCGGTCCCAGGTCGACGATGTGGTCGGCGTTCTTCACGAGGTCGAGTTCGTGCTCGATGACGACGACGGTGTT
>CAYODS010000088.1:0-12918 GCA_964402765.1 uncultured Halobacteriales archaeon | reverse complement strand
CGTTCACGGCGGCTCCGCCGCCGTGAGCCAGAGAGACGCGAAGCGTCTCTCGCTGCCCCGCTGCGGGCGCGTCACGACGCAAGCACCACAGCGACCACCGGGAGCGAGGAGCGCAGCGAGTGAGGCGCCCGCACCGGGGCGGGGGCTTTCTGGGCCCTCTCCTCGGCGGCACCACCGACGACCGAGAGCACCGGGGCGGGGGCATTCTGGGCCATCTCTACAGCACCACCGACGACCGAGAGCACCAGGGCGGGAGGGTGTCGAGCAACCCCAACACCAGAGAGAGCGGGGAGTACCGCACGGTTTTAACCCGCCTCGCCCGACGCTCGTCTATGATCACGCTCGGGGTGGTGACGCGGGCAGAGACGTTCGAGCGGATGCAGGCGCCCCTCGCCGAGCGGGGGATCGAGGTCCGGCACGTGCCGACGGTCGAGCGGGCGATCCACGTCAGCGGCGAGGACGCCGCCGCGCGGGACGACGAGCACCGCACGCTCGCCGACGAGGTGGACGTGGGCTACGTCTACCCGAGTCGGGCGATGGAGGGCGGCGCGATCGACGCCCTGCTGGGGGTGCCGTGGGTGAACGACCGCGAGGCAGTGCTCACCTCGCGCAACAAGGGCGGGGTGCTGGCGGCACTCTCGGAGGCGGGCCTGCCCACGCCGCGGACGACGATGGTGTCGAACCCCGCCGGCCGCGAGACCCTGGAGCGGGTGTTCGAGCGGTTCGACCCCCCGGTCGTCGTCAAGCCCAACTCCGCGACCCGGGGGGTCGGGGTCACTCGTGTCGAGGACCGTGACTCCTTTCTGGGCGTGTGTGACTACCTCAAGCTGGTCCACGACTACCGCGCGACGGGTGACAAGTCCTTTGTCGTCCAGGAGTACCTGCCCGACGCGCGGGACCTGCGCGTGATGACGATCGACGGGGAGTACGCCGGTGCCGTCGAGCGCCGCCTGGAGGGAGCGGGCTGGAAACACAACGTCCACAGGGGGGCGGTCGCCGAGCGCGCCGAACCGCCCGCCGAACTGCGCCGTCTCGCGGAGCGGGTCGCCGCCGAGTTGGGGATCGACCTGCTGGGGGTGGACCTGCTGGTGGGCGAGGGGGGTGACCGCGTGGTGGTGAGCGAGACGAACGCCCGGCCGACGATCGACGACGCGGCGAAGTACGAGCCGGACTTCTACGACCGACTGGCGGGACTCGTGCGGTCGCGGGTGGAGTGAGCGTGAGGCGGCGGCCAGCGAGCGCGGAGACGGAAGGCCGGGTCAGGAGAGGTCGATGTCGGCGGAGTCCTCCAGGGGGTCGAACACCACTTCGAGGACGCCGTTGTTGTAGGTCGCGGTGGCGGAGTGTTCGTCGACGCGGACGGGCAGGGAGACGCGCTCCTCGTAGTTGCGGTGCTGGCTGCGGGCGCTGATGGTGAGCACCTCGCCGTCGCAGGTGAGGTCGATGTCCTCCTTCTCGACGCCGGGCAGGTCCGCCACCACGCGGACGTCGTCGTCGGTCTCGTGGACATCGACGTGGGTGTCGCCGCCGAACTCCGTCTCGCCGGTCGCGATGTTGTCGACGTCGACGTTTCCCTCTCCCATCATCTCGTTCATCATCCGCTCGAGTTGCCGAAAGAGGTCCTCGAAGGGGTCGTCCCGGTCGTCACGGTCGTCACGTCTCATGAAGAGCCGTAAGTCGGACCGGGGCAAAAACCTTCGGACCGTTCGCGTTTCTGGGCACGTCGAGCGGGATCGAAAGTGTCGCCGGCGAGCGCGCGAGCGGACTACAGTCCCATCCCGAGAGCCTCGTCGGTACGGGCGCGACTCTCGGCGGCGTCGGCGGCGCCGGTCACCGCCCGGACGGCGTCGACGTTCTCGGGGACGACGTCGGCCTCCTGGTGGATGGCCTGGAACAGGTACAGTTCGGGGCCGGCGGGGCCGTCCTCGACGGTGATCGACTCGCCGAAGACGGCGTTCTCCCAGACGTCGCCCCGCGGTCGACCCCGGTCGAGCGCGAGTTCTTTCAGCGCGCCGGAGCCGTCGACGTCCGCCTCACCTGGCACGACGAACACGCGAGACTCCTCGGCGAGCACCTCCCGCACCTCGTCGGCGGTCGCCTCGCGCTCCAGGGTGATGTTGAGGGAGTGGGTGTGAGTGAGCGTCGCTGGCACCTTCAGGCCGAGCGTGTCGATGTCAAGATCGGGGAAGATCGTCTGCACGTCGGGGCCGTGGTGCGAGGGGACGGTGACGGGGTCGGGGAGGACGTCGTTGATCGGGCCGCGGCCGGACTGTGCGGGGTCGCCACCGCGGCGGACGAGCGTCGCCCGCACCTTGCCGACGCCGTACTGCTCGCGCAGCGGGGCGATCAGCCGCGACAGGCCCGTCGTGTTGCAGGAGACCACGCGGACGAAGTCGGCGTCGACGGCGTCCGTGTAGTTGGCGCGGGCGTTGAACGAGACGTCCGCGACGGCGGCGTCCTCGCCGCCCTGGAACAGCGCGGGGGTGTCGTGCTCGGCGTAGAGGGCGCGGTTCTCGGCGCCGACGCCGGAGGGGGTGGCGTCGACGACCACGTCGCTGTCGGCGACCAGCTCCCCGACGGGGCCGGCGGTCTCGATCCCCGCCTCCGCGAACTGCGACTGGCGCTCGGGGACGGCGGCGTACAGCGGGTAGCCCCGCCGGACCGCGGTCTCGGCCTCGTGGTTCGGGCGGGTCTTGGCGACGCCGCTCACTCGCATGTCCGGTTGCTCCCGTACGGCGTCGGCGACGCGTTTGCCGATCGTCCCGTAGCCGTTTACACCGACATCGATCATGCGCGTGACCACCCGCGGACCACGCATAACCGTTTCGAGAGCCACGCCGGGCGGTCCCGGACGGCGCGAGACCCGGGGACGGCCATCAACTTTTAATTTTCAGCCGCGAAGGATAGTGCATGGATCCGGCGACGAGAGTGCGCTTCTTCGTGTTCGTGATGCTGCTGTTGCTGGTGGTGTTCGGGATGATCGCCGGAACGGTGCTGTAGGGGAAGCGGTAAACCTGCGGCGGTCGTCCGGGCGAGCATGAGCGAGTCAGTTACGCGCGACCGACTCCGGGCGGCCGCCGAGACGGCCGTCCGGGACTGCATGGGTCTGGGACCGGCGGAGTCCTGTCTCGTGGTCACCGACGACGAGCGCGAGCGGGTCGGCGAGACGCTGCACGCCGTCGCGGGCGAGGTGACCGACGACGCCGCGATCGTCCGGTACCCACCGGGCGACCAGCACGGCGAGGAGCCGCCGGCGCCGGTCGCGGCGGCGATGACTGGCGCCGACGTGGTGCTCGCGCCGACGACGCGCAGTCTGAGCCACACCCGCGCCCGGACCGACGCCAACGACGCCGGCGCCCGCGTCGCCACGCTGCCGGGCATCACCGAGGACGTGTTCGTCACCGGGCTGAACGCCGACTACGACCGCATCGCCGCCACCTGTCAGGAACTGTACGACGCCCTGGCCGGCGCCTCGGAGGTCCGGGTCACCGACGACCGGGGGACGGACCTCGTGGTGCGGCCGGGCGACCGCGAGTGGCGCCAGGACACCGGCGTCGTCCACGAGGCAGGCGGGATGACGAACCTGCCGGCGGGCGAGACGTTCGTCAGCCCCGTCTCCGCAGACGGCACCTACGTCGTCGACGGGACGATGATGCCCCACGGGCGACTCGACGCCCCGATCGAGTTCGAGGTCGCGGACGGCCAGGTCACCCGCATCGGCGACGACGCGGTGCGGGCGGCGGTCGAGGACGCCGCCGAGGAGGTCGGCGAGGCGGCGTACAACCTGGCCGAACTCGGCGTGGGCGCGAACCACGCGGTCACCGACCTCGTCGGCTCGGTACTGCTGGACGAGAAGGCCGCCGGCACCGTCCACGTCGCGATCGGCGACGACGCCGGCATCGGTGGCGACACCGAGGCGCCGATCCACCTCGACGGTATTCTGACGGACCCCACGCTGCACGTCGACGGCGAGCGGGTCGAGTTACCGGGCTGACCGTCGCGGGGCGACGGGGACCGCCGGCCGGCACGCGAACCGCTTTTCCGGCGTGGCGCCGTAGTCGGGCGCATGAGCGACGCAGACCGGCCGACACGGGTGGGGGTGACCTGTCCCTCGTGTTCGCCGGCGGCGCCGACCGAGCACGAGGTGCTGTCGACGGGCGGGCAGTACACCGTGCGCTGTACCGAGTGCGACCACGTCCACAAGACCACCGTCGACGACCGGACCGTCCGCCGTGACGTGGTCGTCTCCCAGGACGGCGACTCCTTCGCGACGGACGTCGAGGTGCCGCCCGGCGAGCCGCTGTCGGTGGGCGACGAGTTCGTCGTCGAGAGCGACGCGGGCGTGTTCGTCGTCCGGGTGACGAGCCTGGAGGTCGGCGAGGAGCAGCGCACCGACGAGGCCGAGGCGGAGGCCGTGCGGACGATCTGGACCCGCGACGTGGGCAACGTCACCGTCGACGCCACGGTCCACCCGCCGGAGGGTGGCGGTCACGACGAGACACGGGGCGTCGAGTTGCACGTCCCCGGCGACCACGAGTTCGTCGTCGGCGAGCGCGAGGACCTGGGCGAGTACGACATCGAGGTCGAGCAGATCCGACTGCGCGAGGACGCGGGCGGCTACGACCACTACCAGCTGGAGCGGCCGGGTGACGCCGCGCTGGCGAAGGACGTGTTGCGGCTGTACGCCCGGGACCGCTCCGACTACCGCGACTTCAGCACCCACTGGTCGCGATGATCTGGAACCGCGGCTCGGACGAGGACACCGAGTCGCGGCGCGACGAGATGGTCGAGCGCCTCCGCGAGGGGCGCGATTTCTCGGAGTCGACGCTGTCGGCGATGCGGGCGGTGCCCCGTCACGAGTTCGTCCCCGGGGACCGCCGGTCGCGGGCGTACGAGGACCGCCCCCTGCCGATCGGCGACGGGCAGACGATCTCCGCGCCACACATGGTCGCGGCGATGGTCGAGGCACTCGACCTGGCCGCGGGCGATCGAGTCCTGGAGGTGGGGACGGGGTGTGGCTACCACGCCGCCGTCACCGCGGAGGTGGTCGGGCCGGCGAACGTGCTCACCGTCGAGTACGGCGCCGACCTCGCGGCCCGCGCCCGCGAACGACTGAGCCGCCTGGGGTACGGGGCCGTGTCGGTGCGAGCGGGCGACGGCCGAGAGGGGTGGCCCGAGCACGCCCCGTACGACGCCGCCTACCTCACCTGCGCGGTACCGGACTTTCCGGAGGCCGTCGTCGACCAGGTCGCCGTCGGCGGGCGCCTGCTCGGGCCGCTCGGCAAGCGCCGGCAGACGCTCGTGCTGGCTCGCGTGCGGCCCGACGGCGGCCTAAACCGGGAGGAGCGCGGTGCCGTCCGGTTCGTGCGGATGCGGGGCTGACCCCCGCTTCGGGTGGAGGCAGTCGATTGATAACGGTCGGTCTCGAAGGTCGGTCATGGACCCGGCGGTGCTGCGTGACGACATGGTCGCGGGGCTCGTGCACGAGTCGAAGGGTGTCGTCCGCAGCGAGTCAGTCGGCGCGGCGATGCGGGCGGTGCCCCGTCACGAGTTCGTCGAGGACGACCGGGCGGCGTACGCCGACACACCACACGAGCGGTACGGCACGCGGGTGCTGTCCCCGAGCACCGTCGCGCGGCTGCTGGAGGCGCTGTCAGCGGAGCCGGACGACTCCGTGCTGGTCGTCGGCGCCGGCGTCGGCTACACGCCGGCCGTCCTCGCGGCGATCGCCGGCGAGGCGAGCGTCCACGCCGTCGAGATCACCCGCCGGATGGTGTACGAGGCCCGCGAGAACCTGGAGCGGGCGGGGTACGGTGGCGTGCTCGTCGATCACGGCGACGGCGCCGAGGGGCTGGCGCGGTACGCCCCCTTCGACCGCGTGCTCGTCGAGGCCGCCGCCGTCGAGCCGCCGCGGGCGCTCGTCCGGCAACTCGCCGACGACGGCCGACTGGTGATGCCGCTCGGAAACGGCGGCCAGACGCTGTCGGAGGTCGACGCCTCGGGCGAGGTCGTCACACGCCACGGCACCGTCGCGTTCGCGCCGCTGCTGGTGGAGGGCGAGCAGGCCGGCAGCGTCGAGCGCAACCGCACCGTCCGCGAGGACCGCGAGCGGGCCCGTCGCGCAGAGCGCCGCCGCACCGGCTGGGAGCACGACTGGATCGACTGGGACTGATCACTCACCCCTGATGACCAGAATCTCCGTGTTCGCTCGCTTGTCGACGTACTCACTGCCGGCAGGGGGTTTGACCGCGACCGTGAGCGCGCCCTCGGTCTGGTAGTCGGGCATCTCGGGGTCGACGTCGACCTCGACGGTGCCGTCCTCGTCGGTCCGGTCGCTCACCACCGGGCCGTCGGCGAGCGTCGCCGTGTCGCCGCGGACCACCACCCTGGCACCCGCGACCGGCTCGCCGTTGTTACCGACGACGCGGACCTCCACCTGCTCCGAGTCGCCGGGGTCTATCACGGAGTCGTCACCGTCCATCTCGACGCCCACCTCGTTCATGCCTGGCGGGCTGATCCCGTCGATCATCCCCATCATCACCGAGAGCGCGGCCACGCCCACGACGAGGGCGATCACGAGTCTGACTGGCAGTCCCTCTATCGCGCGGTCGTCGGTTCGCAGTCCACGCATGGGTCGCCGTGGTCCCGGTATCGCACTTCAACCTGCGCCCGCCCGGCGGCCGAGGGTTGAAGTGTGAGAGCGCGGCCAGGCCGGGGCGTGCCCCGGATGAGTGAACCCAGTGGTCTGTCGCCGGTCGGACGGCGCGGGGACGGCGGCCCCATCGCACGCCTGGGCGTCCACCGGGCGCCGGACGGCAGCGACGGCGCGGTGCTACGGGTGGACGTCGACCGCCCGCACGCAGCGCTCGTGGTCGGCAAGCGCGGCTACGGCAAGTCCTACACGATGGGGGTGCTCGCGGAGGAACTCGCCCGCACCGAGGGCGTCGCCCCCGTGGTCGTGGACACGATGGGTGCCTTCGGGGGGCTGGCGGCGCCCGCCGAGGGCGCGCCCGTGCCCGCGGAGGTGGTCCGGCCGCGGGTCGGGGCCGACGACCTCTCCCCGCGAGCGTGGTGCTCGGTACTCGGGCTGGACCCGTCGGTAGCGGCGGGCGCGCTGCTCTGGCGGGCCGCCGAGCGGGCCGAGACGCTCGCGGGGATGCGCGCGGTCGTCGAGGACGCGGCGGCCGACCGCGGCACCCGCCGGGCAGTCGAGAACCACCTCGCGCTGGCCGCCGACTGGGACGTGTTCGGTGAGCCGCCGGCGGTCGGCGAGCGGGCGACCGTACTCGACGTCTCGGGGATGGACCGCGCGCCGGCCAACGTCGTCGTCAGGGCAGTCGCCGAGCGCCTGTACGACACTCGCGTCCGCGAGGAGGGACCGCTCCCGTGGCTGCTGGTCGACGAGGCACACGTCTTCTTCGACGGCGTCGCCGCCGACGGCCTACGGACCCTGCTCACGCGGGGCCGCGGGCCGGGCGTGAGCCTGGTGTGTGCCACCCAGCGACCCAGCGCGGTGCCCGAAGTCGTCCCCTCGCAGTCGGATCTTCTCGTCGTCCACCGACTGACCGGGCGCACGGACCGCGAGGTGGTCGAGCGCGCCCGGCCGGCCTACGCCGGCACCGGCCAGGCGCCGACGGCGCCGGGCGAGGCCACGCTCGTGGACGACGCCACCGAGCGGGTCCACGCCGTCCGGGTCCGCGAGCGGGACACGCCACACGAGGGCGATAGTCCGCGGGCGAGCGACCGGGAGTGACGGGTCAGTCGGCCAGGTCGTGGTCGCCGAGGAGGTGCCGGAAGCCGTGGAGGACGTTCTGTCCGGCCTCGGTGAGGTGGATCCGCTTCTGACGCCCGACGGGTTCGACCTCGACGTAGCCGTCGTCCAGCAGGGGGTCGAGGATCTTCGAGTCAAGCACGCGGAACTTGCTCTTGTCGGTGGAGGCGCGGCTGTTCTCGATGAACGGAAGGGACTCGCGCTCGCCGAACCGGATCAGTTCCTTCTTGTTCACCTTCCGGTTCTCCTCCAGGTAGCCGAGGACGGCGACCTGCTCCTCGCTCGGCCCGTCGATCGGGTATGTGGGGAGTCGCTGGACCTCCTCGACGCCGCGGCCGAACGGCTGCTCGTCGGTGGTGTACTCCTCCGGGTGGACGAAGTAGGCCGTCGCGCCGGTCGCCATGCAGGCGATCGTCGTGCCGACGGCGGTGAGTTCGTTGCCCGTCGCGACGTTCACCCTGACGTCGTCGTCGGCGTGGTGGTAGGCGATCGTGGTCACCACCGAGAGCACGTCGTACACGTCGTACAGGTCGAGTTCGTGACGCTCGATGCTGATACCCGCCGCCGCAAGATCCGAGCGCACGTCGGCGTAGTACTCCGGCTTCAGTCGGGCGGGGCGGTCGTGTTCGAGCAGGTGGATGCGGTCGGCACGACCCTGCACCGCCGGCTCGACGACACGGTCGTGCTCCCGGTACAGCGGGGCGACGTGCACGCGCTCGACGACGTCCATGTCGGACCTACGGAGGGGACCGGTTAAACCTCCACGGGTGCCCCGTTCCCGGGTCAGACCCGGGTCCACGATCCGACCGTCCCGACTGTGTCGGTTGTGTCGTGAGTATCTATCGTTGCGCGACGAACTGAAGACAGGTCGGGCCCCAGTGTACGATGGAGGCGGACGGCTCCCCGGACGACCCGTTCGCCTCCGTGGCTGGTGCCCGCGGCGCCGGGTCGTCCCGGCGTGGCGGGGACGGCCAGGGAGCGGGTGGTGTCCGGTCGACGGGCGACGGAGTCCGTCGCTGGACGGGCCGTGGCGAGTCCCCAGGGCGCCACGGTCCCGGTGCCACCGGGACCCCAGGCCCGGTGGCGGCCGTCCGTCGCCCGTCGACTCGCGTCGCGGCTGGTCCCCGCTGACGTGTCGCAGTTGCCCTCCAACAGTCCGGAAACGTCTCGTCTTCTCTCGTCACGGTTCCCCACAGCGGTGCCCGAACGGGCACACGGAGTACCGGATCCCACACCGGACACCCGGGCGTGTCACACGGGCAGAAATACCCCGTCACCGCACACCAGAGCACCGTCGTGTCCGCACCCGGGTGAGCGGACTCGCGGGGTCAGTCGTCGGCGGGCGCGGCGTCGCTCCCGTCGTCCGGCCGGGTCTCGAACTCGTCGACGGTGTCCGCGAGGTCGGCGGCGGTCGTCGCGAGGCGACTCGCGCTCTCGGAGAGGTCGGTCGCGGCGGCGCTCTGTTGCTGGGCGGCGGCGGCGACGGTCTGGGTCTCGGCGGATGTCTCCTGTGCGATCGCGGCGACATCCTCGACCATGGAGACGACCTCCTCGGCGGCGGCGGCCTGCTGTTCGGTGGCGGCGCTTATCTCGTCCATGCCGGCACTCGTGTCATCAGCCAGGTCGCCGAGGTCGTCGATCGCCGCGAGCACGTCGCTGAACGTCTCGGTGTGGTCGTCGATCTCCGTGGCGGCACGGTCGACGGTCTCGGCGCTCTCCTGGGCGTCGGCCTGGAGTCGGTCGAGGATCGCCTCGGCCTCCTCGGCGGCCGTCTTGCTCTCGTTCGCGAGGTCACGGATCTCGTCGGCCACCGCGACGAAGCCGCTGTCGTCGGTGGTCTCGGCGCGTGAGGCCTCGATGTTCGCGTTCAGCGCCAGGCGGTTCGTCTGTGCGGCGATCGTCCCGACCTCGTCGACCAACTGTGCGACGTCGTCGACGCGGTCGTCCAGGCGCTCGAACTGCTCGACGACCGCACGGGTGCGGGCCCGGACCTCCTCGAGGCCGTCCAGGGCGTCCTCCGCGCTGGTCTTGGTCGCCGCGCTCTGCTCGACGGCCCTGTCGGCACGCGACGCCACGGTGTTGGTGGTTGAGGCGATCTCCTCGACCGTCGAGGAGAGGTCCTGCATCTCGGCGAGCACCGACTGGAGGCTGTCACTCTGGCGGGCGGCCCCGTCCGAGATACGGTCGATCGAGTCGGCGACCTGCCCGCTGGCGTCGGCGACACCGTCGCTGCGGTCGTCGATCTGCTCGGCGACGGTCGCGACCTCGTCGCTGAACGCCTGGGTCTCGTGGACCGCCTGCTCCAGTTCGGTGACGGTGTGGTTGAACTCCTCCGCGACCGTCTCCATGGGCTCGCTCTCGGTGTCGGGGTCGATCCGCCGTGTCAGGTCGCCCGCCGCACACGCCTGCATGGTGTCGCCGTAGTCGCGGGCGGTCGCCTGGAGGTGCTCGGTGAGACGCTCGCTCTCCCGGCGGAGCCGCTCGGACTCCTCGATGCGACTCCGCAGCGAGTCCCGCATCTCGTCGATGTCGTCGTACAGTTGCCCGACCTCGTCCGAGCGGTCGGAGTCGACATCGACGTCGAACTCCCCGTCGCTGACCTGGGCCGCACGCTCGGAGAGGTCGGTGATGTCCGCGGTCGTGCGGCGGACGACGACACCGATTGCGAGAAGCGCAACCGCCAGAACGGCCGCAGCGATCCCGAGTGTCTCGAACATCGTCGACCGGAGGCCGAACGCCTCTGAGTTCGAGACCTGCGTCACGAGCACGAGGTCGGTGCCGGGGACGACCGTCGCGCCGCCGACGTTGGGGTTGCCGTGGTGGCTAATGTCGTTGACGTACGCCGCCTGCGCGCCGGCACTGGCGACGGCGTTACCGGAGTAGTCGCCGTCATCGCTTTCTGTCTCTCCACCCGTCGACAGTTCACCGCCGCCGTACTGCTCGTACGTCCTGTCGAGTGCCGAGTCGGTGATGACGCTGTGTTTCTTCAGGCCGCCGCCGATGTGACTGTCCTTCGTGCTGAGGAAGATCTGCTCGGCCTCGGGGTGGACGAGGTACGTCGACCCGCCCTGAGGGGCCGTCATCCGCGAGGAGAGGTCGTTCGCGTCGAGGATCATCATCACCGCCCGGTCGCTGTCGGCGCCGAGCGGGGAGACCACGGCGATCCGCATCTCCACCTCGATCTCGCCGAAGGGCCGACTCAATACCGTGTCGGACTCACCGAAGGAGGGTGAGCCACCGGCGAACTCGACGCCCAACTCGCTCAACTCGGTGCCCTCGAGGTCGTTGCTGCTCGCGAGGACCGCCCCACTCGAGAGGTCGACCAAGTGGACGCTCTGGACCGCCTCGGCGTACATCCCCTCCTCGTACCGTTCGGTCAGAAACACCGAAGCCGCCGCCTCGTCACCCGACTGCACCGGCGCCGCGGTCGCCGTCCACTCGGTCTGTGTGCCGACCGTCTGGAGGATCGTCCCGACCTGTCCTGCCTGTGCGGCCGCACTGGACTGCAGTTCCGCCTGTGCGTCTCCGGTCAGGCTGTCGGATGTCGTCGTGTAGACGACCACGCCGGTCGACAGCAGTATGATCGCGATCAGAAGCGCCAGGATCCCAAACTTCCCTTTGAGACTCCGGATCGGGTTCGCTAGCCGACCGGACAACCCTGCGCTCATCTCGGGCGTACTCATGAATTCTCAGCTACATCAGAGCGACTTAATTGAATTGCCACAAGATATATTCACCACCCCAATACTGCGGTGGGCGACTCTCGGGCACCGGGGGACGACCCCACACGGGACCGGCGCCTGTCCATGCCGGGTGAGTCACTCGGTCGTCGAGTACCGCCCGGACGAGCCTCGGACCGGTGGAACTCTCGCTGGTGAGCGCGTCGGGAGAGCGCCCGAGGCGGGATTTGAACCCGATGACGAATCCTCGCTGTCGCTCGGATTCGCGTGGTTCAAATCCCGCTGTGTCGTTTCGCTGCCGCGGGCTCACTCGTCACTGCGCTCCTCGCTCGCGTTGCGGCAGCAGAAAGCGCCCGAGGCGGGATTTGAACCCGCGTCACGACCGTGACAGGGTCGTATGATGGGCCACTACACCACCCGGGCTTCGCGTACACTGGTAGACCCGGAAGCACTCATAAGACTTTCCAAACGGGCGCTCGACGGGCAGACGTGGACCGCACCCGCCGGCGAGTGCACCGGACCCACGGCGGGCGTCGGGTCGCGTCGGCGAGCGAAAGCGATAAGTGCGCCTCGCGCGTAACGTCCTGTAGTCTATAGTGACAGCAGCCTTCTCAGAGAGACGACCGCGACTTCCCCACAATGGTAGACGTAACTGAGCACGAACTCGTTCCGGAGCACTCCGTCGTCGAGGAGGACGCCCTCGACGAGGTGCTCGCGGAGTACGACCTCGAACGGACCGACCTCCCCAAAATAAAGCAGGACGACCCGGCGCTCCCCGACGACGCCGAGGTCGGCGACGTCGTCGAGATCGTCCGCGACTCGCGCACCGCCGACCAGGCGGTCGTCTACCGGCTCGTCGTCAGATGACCACCGGCTCGACCCGCGCCGACGGGGTCGAGCCCGGGACAGCCGTCGGCCAACCCACATGAGCACACAACGAGACGCCAAGATATACGTCAACGGGAGTCTGGTCGGGACCCACCCCGACCCGCACGAGCTCGCAGACCAGATCCGCGACGCGCGACGCCGCGGCGAGATCAGCGAGATGGTCAACGTCCGCGTGAAAGAACGCACAAACGAGGTGATCGTCAACGCCGACGCCGGTCGCGCACGCCGCCCGCTGATCGTCGTTGAGGACGGCGACCCCCTCATCGACGAGGCCGAGATCGCCGCCGTCGAGGAGGGCGAGACGAGCTTCGAGGAACTCGTCGAGCGCGGCTACGTCGAGTTCATCGACGCCGAGGAGGAAGAAGACATCCTCGTCGCCGTCGACGAGGACGACCTCACCGAGGACCACACCCACCTGGAGATCGATCCCCAGTTGATCTTCGGCATCGGTGCCGGCATGATCCCCTACCCAGAGCACAACGCCTCGCCGCGCATCACGATGGGTGCGGGGATGATCAAGCAGGCGCTCGGGCTGCCGGCGGCGAACTACCGTATCCGGCCCGACACCCGCCAGCACCT
>CAYODS010000087.1:0-13479 GCA_964402765.1 uncultured Halobacteriales archaeon | reverse complement strand
CTGCAGACCCGCGAGCCTGTGACGGCCCGTATCGCACAGCGATTCCCCTACACGCTTCAGCTGTCGGTCGCCGGGCTGCTCGTCGCCATCGTCATCTCATTTCCCGTCGGGGTCATCGGCGCCGTCCGGGAGGGAGAGTTCGCCGACCACGCGAGCCGCGTCGGCGCGCTGCTGGGGATTAGCACCCCGAATTTCTGGCTGGCACTGTTGCTCATCCTCCTCATCGCGGTGCCGTTGCGGGCGTTCCCCATCTTCGGGATGACACTCGTTACGGAGGACCTGATCGAGGGGGTCACCTCGACACTCTTGCCGGCCATCGCCCTCGGGACGGCACAGGCGGCATTGCTGACGCGGCTGCTCCGCGGTGGGATGCTCGATGAACTTCAGGAGGGGTACGTCCGGACCGCTCGCGCGTACGGCATCGATAGTCGGGAGATAACGTACGTCTACGCGCTGAAAAACGCCCTCCTGCCAACGATAACTGTGATTGGCCTCCAACTCGGGTCGCTGCTCGGTGGTGCCGTCATCGTCGAACAGGTGTTCGGTATCCCCGGTATCGGTCGGATGGCAGTAAGCGCCATCTTCAACAAGGATTATCCGGTAATCCAAGGGGTCACGATGGTCGTCGCCGTGGCATTCGTCTCAGCGAACCTGCTCGTCGACCTCCTGTACGCCAAACTCGACCCAAGAATCGACGTGGGGAGTAGCGAGCGATGAGCGTCGATAGCCGGGTCACGGGCGTCCGCTCACGAGTCATGCGTCGGATTCGGACCGATCCCATCGCGGGGCTCGGCGCAATCATCGTCGTCGGGAGTGTTGCATTGGCGCTGTTCTCAATCGTCGACGATTTCCTGCTCAGCGAGCGCCTAATCTCGGCGGTTCTCCATGACCCGTACGCAGGCAACCCGGACAACCGGCTGGCGGAGCCAAGTCTGACACATCCGTTCGGGACGGATGAGCAGGGCCGTGACATCCTCGCCCGCGTGCTCTACGGGACGCGAACGAGCATCATCGTTGGCGTCGGCGCGGTGACATTCGCGATGGTGGGGGGCGTGAGCCTCGGTATCGTCACCGCATACTACGGGGGCTTTATAGACAGTCTCGGGATGCGAGCGATGGACGTCCTTCTCGCGTTTCCCGCAATCCTGCTGGCGATCGCGCTGCTGGCGTCGCTCGGTCGCGGGTTCACGAGCATCATCCTCGCACTCGGAGTCGCGTACATCCCCTCGTTCGCCCGGGTGACGCGGAGCAAGGCGCTTTCGGTCAAGTCCGAGGAGTACGTCACCGCCGCGGAGGTGATGGGTTACCCGGACCGAAACGTTCTGCGCGACGAGATCCTCCCGAACTGCATCACGCCCATCATGGTCCAGTCGACGTTCTCGCTGGCGGTGGCGATCATCGCTGAGGCAGGCCTCTCGTTCCTCGGTCTCGGAGTGACGCCACCGACACCGACCTGGGGAATCATGCTCTCGACCGCACAGCAGTATATCACTAGTGCGTGGTGGTACTCGCTGTTCCCCGGGCTCGCGATTATGGTGACGGTACTTGGATATAATCTTCTCGGCGACAGCATCAGAGACGTCCTCAACCCGCAATCAGGCAATCAGGACCGGAGGCTCTGAACGACCAATATGTTAAGAATAAATAATTTACACACGTGTTTCGACACGGAGAACGGTACCGTACGCGCCGTCGAGGGAATTGACCTCACCGTCGACGCGGGCGAAATCGTCGGGCTCGTCGGCGAGAGTGGAAGTGGCAAAAGCGTCACGGCGAGCTCAATCATGAACCTCGTCGAACACCCCGGCCGAATCGCGGAGGGTACCATTGAGTACGACGGCCGGGACATCCTCTCGCTTTCAGAATCAGAGCTCAGGGAGCTCCGCGGGGGGGAAATATCGATGGTGTTTCAAGACCCAATGGACGCGTTCAACCCAACACAGACCGTCGGTAGACAGCTCCATGACGTGCTCCGGAGCCATCGCGATGGCCCGGTTCACCCCATCATCCGGGCACTCGGGCTCGACCACCAATCTGACTACCGACAGGTGGTCGTTGAGATGCTCTCTTCAGTCGGCATCCCGAACCCCGAACAGCGGTATAGCAATTACCCCCACGAGTTCTCCGGGGGCATGATCCAACGGGCGATGATTGGGATGGCGCTGCTCTGTGACCCGAAGCTCGTCCTCGCCGACGAGCCGACGACCGGGCTCGACGTGAGCATCGAGCGCCAAATCCTAGAGTTGTTCACGGATCTCGTCGAGGAGCTGGACACGGCTGTACTCTGGATCACTCACGACCTCTCGGTCGTCTCGAAACTCTGTGACCGCGTCGTCGTGATGTACGCCGGGAAGGTGATGGAGGTCGGCCCCACGGACACCGTACTCACAGACCCCCGGAGTCCGTACACCCAGGCATTGCTCCGCTCGATTCCGCGCTACGATCGGCCTGACGAGGAACTGTTCGTCATGGAAGGTGACGTTCCCGATCCGCTGAACAGACCGTCGGGCTGCCGGTTTGTGGACCGCTGTCCGGAAGCACACGATCGGTGCCAAGAGGCCCATCCGCCACGCTATGAGGTGGGCGAGTCAGAGGTCGCCTGTTATCTCGCGGACGGTGATCAGCGATGAGCCTTATCGAAGCCCAGGGACTACGCAAGGAGTTCTCGACGGGCGGCGGATTCCTCTCGCGGTTCCTCTCGGATGACGTCGTTCACGCGGTCGACGGCGTTGACCTCTCTATCGAGCGTGGCGAGACGATGGGACTCGTCGGGGAGTCGGGGTGCGGAAAGAGCACCCTTGGGAACCTGCTGTTGCGGACCCTCGAACCGACGGCAGGGACCGTTAGCTTCGACGGGACCGAGATATCGAGCCTGAGCAGTGATGAGCTCAGGCCGCTCCGGAGCCAGATGCAGATGGTCTTCCAGAACCCACAGAGCAGTCTCAACCCCAAACACACTGTCGGGAAGATTCTGCGAAAGGCTATTGAGTTCCACGGCGTCGCGACGGGCGAGGCGGCGCGTGACCTCGCAGAAGAGTATCTCACCGATGTAGGGCTCCTTCCAAAGCACGCCGACCGCTACCCTCACGAGTTCTCGGGGGGCCAACAGCAGCGTATTGCCATCGCCCGGTCGCTCTCGGTTGACCCGGAGTTCATTGTGCTTGACGAACCGGTCTCCGCGCTCGACGTGAGTGTCCAAGCAAAGATCCTCAGACTCATTGAGGATCTAAAAGAAGAATACGACCTCACGCTTCTGTTCATCACCCACGATCTAAACGTCGTCAGACACGTCTGTGACTCCGTCTCCGTGATGTATCTCGGCGAAATCGTCGAACAGGCTTCGACAGCCGAGCTGTTCGACGATCCGTATCACCCCTACACGCGTGCCCTGTTCGACTCGATTACCCTCCCGGAACCAGGCGAGTTCGAGCGTGATGGCGGAATCCAAGGGGAGACCCCATCGCCGATTAACCCTCCATCGGGCTGTCGGTTCCGGACGCGCTGTCCGGACGCAATGGAAGAGTGTGCAAGCGTGAATCCAGCACTCGTCGACCGGACGCGAGAGACGACCCCCGAGTCGCGGAGGACGGCCTGTCACCTCTATGACGCCGTCGATGACTGAGCCGACGTGAGGGGCAATCCGGTCGGCCATGGCGTCCGGGACCCGTAGTTTCTCGACGGTCCCCCTCCACGTCAAAACATGTCACAGCTGACCATCGGTGATGTCCTTGATGTCGAGTATCCCGGCGTCTCGAAATGGAGTGCGGACGGGCGATACCTCGCCGCCACCATCTACGTCGATGACGGGCCATCTCTCAGCATTGTCGACACGGACCACCCCGGAGACCCCTGGCGGGTCGCCCTCGACGGTGCGTCCGTCGCTACCGTCGCATGGGCACCGAAGCCGACCTCTGCACGGATGGCAGTCGTGTCCGGCGAGGGCCAACTGTTCCTCGTTGATGCCGAGGACGAGACGGTCGAACAGTGTACTGGGCACGCCGACAGCGACGACCTGGCGTGGAGTGACGACGGGCGGGTGGCGTTCTACCGGGACGGAACCCCGACGGTGCTCGACACCGGAATAAATACCGATCACCGGTTCGATGTCCCCGAGCGCGGCACATTCCTCGGTGAAGCGGAGATGCTCGCCTGGGGGCCCAACGACCGATACCTGGCATACCGGTTCGTCGACTTCGACGCGAAGCAGGTCGGTGTCGTGGACACCGAAGACGGGGGACTGGTCTGGCGGAGTCGCGAACAGGGACACTCGACCAGTACCCCCCAGTGGCTCGACGACGGACAGGTACTCGTCGACCGGTCGGGCGAGCACGGAACGGTGCGCGAGGTAGTCGCCATCGCTGTCGACGATGGTACCGAACAGGTTCTATACCGTGAGGAGGCCCCGGAGAACGGAACAATCTCGCGGGGGGCACCTGTCATCTCACCCGATGGAGCCCGGGTCGCCATGGCACTCCCCGAGGACGGGTGGGAGCATATCCACGTTATCGATGTCGTCACGGGCGAGCGGACACAGCTGACCGAGGGGACGTTCGAGGACAAGGGGCTCGCGGACTCCCGGTCCCCGGTGGCTCTCGGAGTCGGAGGTGGTCTTCGCGTCGAACCGGGCGGACCCCGGTCGGCGCGGACTCTACGCGGTTGATCTAGACGGGCGGACGCGCACCCTCGTCGCTCCCGAGGGAACGAACGTTCATCCTCGTCCGTCGCCCGACGGCGACCGGCTTGCGTACATTCATGCCGGACGGGAAGAGGCCCCCGAAATCCGCTGTCTGGTCCTCGACGATGGGGAGACACGCCGAATCACCCACTCGGCGGTCACCGACTGGTCGGTGGACCCCGTTCCTCCAGAGCGGGTCAGCTTCGACTCCGTTGGTTGTCTCGAGATTGAGGCCTATCTGCTCGATCCGCGGAGGACTGATGCGGTCGACGACGACGCAACGGGGCTGCCTGCTGTCGTCTGGGTCCACGGCGGGCCGATGCGCCAGATGCGCGACGGTTGGCACCCCGATCGATCGTACGGGCTGATCTACACCTTCCAGCAGTACCTGGCCAACCAGGGGTACGTCGGCCTCCTCGTTAATTACCGCGGCGGCATCGGCTACGGCAGCGCCTTCCGAGAGGCACTCGCGGGCAACCGGGGGGACCACGAGATGGCGGACATCGTTGCCGGGGCGGAGTACCTTCGCACTCTTGAGCACGTCGACGAAGGCGCCATCGGTATGTGGGGGCTCTCGTATGGGGGGTACGCCGCGCTCCAGTTGCTCGGGACCCACCCGCAAGCGTTCGACGTCGCCGTCAACATCGCTGGACTCGCCGACCTCGAACTCTACCGCGACTGGGCTGAGGCGACGAAATACCCGGCAGCGACCTCCTCAATGGCGGTTCGCCTCGGTGGCGAGCCGTGGGAAGCCCCCGACGCCTGGGAGCGAGCCAGTCCCGTGACACACTTCGATGAGTACGAGAACCCACTCTACAGCTTCCACGGGACGGCAGACCAGTACGTGAACGTCGAGCAGTTTGACCTAGCCGTCACGGAGCTGCTCGAGACCAACGCCGACCACGAGTGGGAGTACTACCCCGGTGAGAATCACCTCTTCTCCGACCGGGCGACATGGCAGCGCGTCTTCACGAAAATCGAGGCCGTGTTCGACGAGCACCTGCAGTAGCCCGGGCCGGGTGGGGTCGTTTCCGGCTTGAATCGCTGTCCCCGACGGACGTGTGGCTCGCATTCGTGAGGACTCACCAGTCTGGGTACGCATCGTCGGCCATTTCATCGAGTGGGAACTGGGGGCGACGGACGTTCTCGAAGGTGAACTTCCGGGGATCCATCGCGACGAGCCCGATACTGTTCACCTGGATGACCTCGCTCGCCATCGGTTCGTAACCCGCGCGGTAGTGGTTGGTGCTCTTGACGACCAGCACGTCGAGCCGTTCGGGCTGGATGCCGGCGTGACGCCAGATTTCGGGGTCAAGCGGTTGTAGCCGGTTTTCAGTGACGAGCACACTGACGCCATCCACCTCGCCACAGCGCAGGTGGATGGTCCGTCCGAGGTGGTTCTCGCTTCCAGTCCCCATTGGGCCGGTGTTGACGAACTCCCCGTCGGTAATCGCTGCCACATAACCGTCGACGCCCTCGATAGGGTCGCCGTGTCTGTCGTCGGTCTTGCCGCCGAGCGTCAACGTGACCCGCTCGCCGACACCGGCGTCGAGACAGGCCGCGACGGCCCCCGGGTCGCGCATGATGGCGAACCCCGCGTTCGTCACCCCCTGCTTGAGGAGTTCCCGGAGCACGGTCGTCCCGTCCGCGGCACCGCCCCCACCAGGGTTGTCACCCGCGTCCGCCATCACGACCGGCCCGTCAGCTTCCGTCCGATCGGCGGCAAGGCGCTTGGCGCGGGCCACCGCCGCTGCGGGCCCCGGGTAGTCGCCAACGAAGCGCTCACGCTCTCTCCAGACGCGAGCTGCCAGATCGCGAGAAACCTCCCGCCCGAGATGGGGGTCATCGTCAGTGACCACTGGTATTGAAAACCCCATCGACGGCACATCCGCCTGGTGGAATCCTGGAAAGAGGTTCACCGCGAGTACGCCATCACGCCCTTCGTGTTCCCGGGCGGCAGCCATCAGATCGGCCATTGGGCCCTCGCGGGTATTCTGTTTGGGGCCCATCGCGAGCACCGGGGGTCGCTCGACATGCATCGTCGGGGTGACATCACCCCGCATCGTCCGACACAGGAGCTCCATCGCACGTCGGCCGGTCTCCCCCATGTCCGTATGGGGATACTCTTGGAAGGCGACGAGGGCGGTTGCCTCAGCGACCAGCTGGTTGGTGATGTTCCCATGCAGGTCGAGGGTCACTACGACCGGGATATCCGGGCCGACGTGCTCTCTGACCGCCGCCACTATCGGCCCTTCACCGTCGTTCATCCCCTCAGGAACCATCGCACCGTGGAGACACAACACCACGCCGTCCAGCTCTCCGCGGTGCTCCGCTATCCCCGAGAGGATACGGTCGGTGTAGAACTCGTAGGTATCGGCGTCGACGACGCCGCTCGGTGTCGCCGACGCCGAGACGGTGTATCGCAGGTCGACACCCTCCCGTTCGGCGACATCGATGACGCCCCCTTCACAGGTGTTGGTCCCCTGCATCCGCTCGGGAATCTCCGTCCCGATGTACTCCCGTCGTTCGCGAAACAGCGTCCGGTCCGTGGAGCCATCGGCGAACGTGTTGGTCTCGTGGGCGAACCCTCCGAGCAGGACCGTCTCAGCTGTCATGGTCGATGGTGTCGTGTGCTCAGGATAAATTGGGAACCTCATATGGACTGTTGGGCCCCACACCGACGGTTTCCTACAGGCTATCGGCGGGCTTCTCGGTCGGCTGGTTCGTCCTGCCTGAATTCCCGACCCGTTGCCGAGCGCTCAACCGTCCCGTGGAACATACTGCTCCAGTGTGCTTGCTGGGCGCCCCTCGTTGGATACCGGGGGGCTCCCAAGGGGAACGAGTCGCAACCTGCATGCACTCTGTGCGCCACAGAGCATACTGACAGCTCATATGCGTTCCACGGGGGCAGTTCAACCGCGTACAGCTCGGGGACTTGCTAACCGTGGTACCGCCCCTCTGGGGTGTTCGTTTCCGTGACTTCGAGATTGGAGTGCACGGCACCACAGCCGACTTGACCGTCGGCATTGACAGCTGATCTCCTGTCAGGCAGTTTCTCGACCGTCAGGTCCCGGAGCCAATCTGAGACGTGACCGAGCAGTAAGCGTCGGACGCCACTCTTTCAGGTGTGTCATCCGAGGGCCTCCAGTAGGGGGCCGAAGGGCCGATAGGGACGCCGTCTCAGGGCACCGCGTACGCCAGCGAGGTGCCAAGAGCACTGGTCCGGGAAACGCTACTCCTTGACGAACCTGGAACGCTCGAAATAGCAGTAGACCTCATCGCCGTCAAGTTCGAACCGCACCGGATGGCGCATACCGGCGGAGAGATAGGCCGTACAGACGAGCAGGTCTTCCTCCAGCCGCTCCGGAACCAGGTGGAGTTCTTGGCTGCCGGTTCCGGCCTGCTGGGTGAACTGCAGCGTTCCCCCGTCGCGTTCCACCTCGGCAGTCCCGATGTCACGATAGCTGGTGTACTCGCCGGTCACCGAGTCGAGCGCCCCGACGAGCTCGAAATGTGGCACGACATCGTGCGGATCCTCGCCCTGAAGTATCGCGAGCAGCGCGGGACCGACGACCATCGGATGGGCCTCCGGCGACGTCGTACAAGAAAGGGCCACCCCGAGTTCGGCCTCCTCAAGATAGCCGAACCACGAGTTTGACACTGCAATGGAGCCGCCATGACCGACGAGGGTGTCGTCGAGGAACTCCTCAATCATGAGTCCATACCCGTATCCGACTTCGGTGCCGTCGAGGTAATCTCCGAACGTCGAGACGGGGGTGGTCATCTCATCGAGACCGGCTTCCGAGAGGACGCTCTGACCATCGACCGCGCCGTCGTTCAGATACATCCGGATGTACTCGCCCATCTCCAACGCCGAGCTCACCATCCCGCCGGGTGCGTGAATGAGCCGTTCGAAGGGGAACTCTGACTGCGTTGAGTTCTCCTCCTGTTTGATGTAGGGAGTCATCCGGTCGTCGTCGTTCTCGAAGGCCTCGCGGTCGAACGTCGACCGCTCCATGCCGAGTGGCGCCAAGATTTCCTCTTCGACGTACTCGGCGTAGCTCGTGCCGGTGACGGCCTCAACGACCAAGCCGAGCATAGTGTACCCAGAGTTGTAGTAGAAGAACGTCTCGCGGTCGGTGACGCGACGGTCCGCCGAACCCTGGACGTGTCGGCGGAAGTCCTCGTCGCTCGACAGCGGTACCTCGATGTGGCCTACCCCGAGCGGGCGGGTGATGAGCGGGCCGGCCGACCCGTCGCTTGGCATCCCGGACGTGTGGGTCAGGAGCTCCTGAACCGTGACCGGCTCTCCGGGCGCGTCTTCGAGGTGCGGGATGTACTCGTTCACCGGGTCGTCGACCGATAGCTCGCCGGTCTCGACAAGCTGCATGATCGCCAGCGCAGTGAACGATTTGGTGCTTGACCCGATTCCGAACAGCGTGTCCTCGGTCGCAGGTTCATTCCGCTCGAGTGTGCGTGCGCCAAATCCTTCGGCGTAGTGTACCCCATCCGCGTCAACTATCGAGACGGCTGCACCGGGGATGCGGTGGTCGCTCAGCCACTCAGTCACGAACGACTCGAGCTCTCTCCGGGTGGATTGCTCTACTTCCTCCATAGGCTGTGGACCTGTCGTGGCAATAAGTAGCAACAGCCTCTTATGAGCGGGTCCAAACCAGACCGTCGACCTCCCCGGACCCAGGGGGCGCTGGTCTTCGTGACGCAGCATAATACAGACGGACTCCGGATAGGGGGCCTCCCGTGCGCCCCTGTATGTAAGGGCACGTGGTTAAGCTCCGAGCAACGGTGATAGAGCCATGTCACCACTGCCCGACGAACGGCGGACCGAACTCGAGGACTTCGTTACCGACTGGATGGTCCGTCATGAGGTCCCCGGAGCCAGCGTCGCCGTCGTCGAGGGCGACGAGACTGTGTTCGCGGAGGGGTTCGGCGCACGTGACCTCGAGACGAACACGGCGGCGACCGAAGACACCTTGATGGGAATCGGGTCGGTCACGAAATCGTTCACCGCACTAGCGGTGATGCGATTGGTCGAGACCGGCAAGTTATCAGTGACGGATGCAGTCGCCGACTACGTCGACCACTACAACGGGACCGACATCACAATCCGCGACCTGCTCACCCACAGCTCGGGGATGCCCAGTGACGGGAGCGCGGTCGTTCTCATCTCGCGGATCGCCGGGCTCGGACCGATCGAGGTGCCGATGAGCAGTCCCGAGGACTTTGCCCGACACGTCCGCAAGGCAGTACCCGAGCGGCTGACCGATCGCGAGCGGTTCTTCTACTATAACTCCGGATACACAGCACTAGGTGAAGTTATCGAGGCGGTCTCGGGGCAAGAGTACGCCGAATTTGTCGAACAGGAACTCCTCGAGCCACTCGGCATGGAGCGGTCGACGTTCGACCGCAAGAGGTTCGAGGCCGACGATGATCACATGACACCCTACTTCAAACAGGGAGGAGAGACGACAGCCGGCGACTTCCCCTTTGACGAGCTCATCTACGCTCCTGGCGGCCTGCTCAGCTCCGTGTCGGAGCTGACGGCCTATCTCGAACTCCAGATGAACGGCGGGACCGTCGGAGGTGAGCAACTGGTCGACTCGAAGCTAGTGGCCGAGATGCACGAACCCGTCTCCGAGCGCCGGGTGAGCATCGACGGCACCGCCCAAGAGTACGGCTATGGATGGATGGTCTCCGAGTTCCTCGACGACACGCTCGTCGGCCACGGTGGCTCCATCTCGGTCTCAACGGCGTACGTCGGTTTTCTTACCGAGGCAAACGTCGGGGTCGCTGTGCTCAGTGAGACCCAGCCTGAGGCCCATCCGATGGTTCTCGGCCCCGCCCTGCTCGCAATCCACCAAGGCGAGAAGCCGGCCGTGGAGGTCCCACATTACGGACTGGCGGAGAAGGCACACCGGGTCGCCGGCGAGTACGCCTCATACCGGGGTGTGATGAGCGCGTCCGTCGAGGAGGCTGGAGGTGGTCTGACGATGACGCTCTCAACGCGCATGGGCGATCAGTCGGTCCCGCTATTCCCGGAGACGACAGCGCCCGAGGACTTGCGGTACTACACCGTGGATGGGCTCGGCGACCGGGTTCCAGTCGAGTTCATCGACGATGACGGGTTGGACCTGCTCTACGAGCGGTGGCGGCTCCACCGGAAGTGACCTCTCGCTGAGGGTTAAACGCACGTGTCAGGACTACCCAAACGGGCCTTCGTGCAGATGGCGTCGACCACTTCCCCGGCGTCGAAGCGACCACTCTCCGGGCGGTGGACGGACCCAGACGGTAGAAACGTCGACGTGGTTGCACCCGCCTGGTCGGATGTGGCGACGACAGACGGGTGGCTGTCGGACCGGACCGACAGAACTGGGCACCCCGTTTCCCACCGAGTGACTTCGAACGATCGCCGAGCTACGCACGCCGACGGTACCGACTGTGGAGGTTCACCGTCCACCCGCAACCGGGCGTACGGCGTCACATCGCCGGCAGGTCCGGTCGCCGGCGGGCGCTCGGCGACGTAGCGGCCACCGAAACGGCGCGGACCAGCATCAGACCGCTCGGGCTAATCGTACGTAGCTGTGAACGACGTGCCGAACACGGGAGGCGCAGTTCATCACGCCGAGTCAGCTAGATTCGATGGAGTTTCCGCGTCGGGATGGTGGGTCCACGTCCCGAGACTCGATGGGCTCCCCGAGGCTGTGTTCGACGGCCCGTTCGACGTGGAGGGCCGTCGTATCGAACAACGGTACGCCCGGTCGGTCGGTCTGGTCTACGAGCAAATCGATCTCCGTACAGCCAAGCACCACGCCCTCGGCGCCCGCTGTCACCATCCCGTCGATCACCTCCAGATACCGCTCCCGGGAAGCGTCCCGGACGATCCCATCGGTGAGTTCTTCGAAGACGATCCTGTCGACGGCTTCCCGGTCCGCTGGGTCGGGAACCACGACGTCGATCCCGTGGTCACTCAGGCGCTCCCGATAGAACGCCCCCTCCATCGTGGCCTGGGTGCCCAGTACCCCGACTGTATCGAGGCCCGCATCTCCGATAGCGTCGGCCGTCACGTCGACGATGTGGACGAACGGGATCGAGACCGCACTCACGATAGCGGGAGCGACTCTGTGCATCGTGTTCGTCGCCATCACGACGAACTCGGCGCCACCCGCTTCGAGTTCCCGCGCTGCCTCCGCGAGGTAGTCGCCGGCCCGCCCCCATTGGTCAGTCCGGATGAACCGTTCGACGTCTCCGAAATTGACACTTCGGATCAGCAAGTCACCGGCCCCGTGACCTCCGAGGGCGTCGTTGATCCCCTGGTCGATCTGGCGGTAGTAAGTGACAGTCGATTCGCTGCTCATCCCGCCGAGCACGCCAACCGTCCGAAGGTCGTCAGTAGTACTCACTGACACCACCCGCCTGCGTGACTCCCGGTTCAGTGTGGTCCAAACAGTCGCCCGCTGGAGCATCTGATCCCTTGAGTCGGGACATATACTCTCCATCGCAGGCGAGGCCTATCAAATATGGCCTTCCATCCAAGGGTGGAAGCGCGTCCGATGACCCAGCGAGTGCGTGCCGGACAGCCCGGACGGCGCCGACGATGAGATCCGAGACGAGGACGCTGTATCGCTCCTGCAGGTAGGGCAGCCCCCAGCCGGCCGAGTTTCTCGTCGCCCCCCGGATGCAGACGTTCGGATACGCCGGCGGGATGGACGCGAGCGGATCGACCTCGCCGCAGTCCGATCGTCTACCGAGCGGGAGGTGGACTCCCACCATGGGCGCGTACAGATTCAGCCCGTCAAACTCCCGCCGGTGAGGTACGTCACGACGGCAGCCGAGGTGGGCGGACCGAAGCTCCCGGCGACGGGAACGAGGATAACGGTCGTGTTGTACCCCATCCCCCTCGGTCGACCGTATTCAATACCGGGAACCGAATCCCCGGGTGATCGCGTAGGCACCGAGCAAAGAGACAAGGACCGGGTGCTCCTCGATCCGCTCGCGAATAGAATGCATCCTACTAACGGTAGCTCACATCCCCTCATCGTCTGCCTGAAGCAGCTTGGCGGTGTACCGGGCGCGAAATCGGGCGAGGCCGTTCAGGAGGGTGAGCGCAGCGAACAGGAACACGACACCGACGACGGAGGCCACGAGTGCCTCCGGGAACGTGTCGACGACCCACGGACCGACGGTGTACTCGCCGTCGACAACCACTCCACGGACCCCGAGGAGCACATCCGGATCATCGTACATAAACGGGGCTGCCAGGAACGCAGCCGTAACGGCACCACTGACGGTGAGTGCGACAAACGAGAGCGGTCCGACCCCGAACTTCGCGAGCACGAGGACGACACTCGTCCAGGTTGTCCGGGTCGTTACGAGTCGCTCGACAGCGTCGACGAACCCGCCGGAGACGTCGAACCCCGCGAGGAACGTCGGTACCGAGGCGTTCACGCCACCAAAGTATCTGGCCAGCGTGGCTTCGAAGCCAGCGACAACCGTCGCAGCAAAGAGCGTCACGAGGAGGATCGGCAGCCCGGCCCACGTGATAAGCAGCCCAATGCCGAGCGCCACGCCGAAGACGAGACCGACGAAGTACACGAGTCCTACCGGGAACAGAACGTTGCCGAACGCCGGGAGCGACTGGAACGAGCGCTCGACGAGTAGTATCGGCTCTACCTGCCATCAGGTCGTTTCGAGGATCCAATTGAGACCACTCTGAACGGTTCGGCAGTGTCCTTTTGCGGCTCGGCAGACTTCGTTCGGAATGTGACTCCCGAGGGGACCGCCGGACA
>CAYODS010000086.1:0-13481 GCA_964402765.1 uncultured Halobacteriales archaeon | reverse complement strand
CTCGAAGACGTCGTCGTGATCGCCACGAGCAACCGTCCGGACCTGATCGACAACGCGCTGTTGCGGCCCGGTCGCCTGGACCGCCACGTCCACGTGCCGGTGCCGGACCGCGCGGCCCGGGAGGCTATCTTCCGGGTGCACACCCAGGAGAAGCCCGTGGCCGACGACGTCGACCTCGCGGACCTCGCCAGGCGCACCGAGGGGTACGTCGGCGCCGACATCGAGGCGGTCTGTCGCGAGGCGTCGATGGCCGCGACCCGGGAGTTCGTCAACAGCGTCCCCTCAGAGGAGATGGCCGAGTCCGTCGGCAACGTCCGCGTCTCCCGCGAGCACTTCGAGCACGCTCTCGAGGAGGTGAACCCCTCCGTCACCGAGGACGTCCGCGAGCGCTACGAGGAGATCGAACAGCGGTTCGACCGCCAGGAGACCGTCGACCGCCGCGAGGCCGGCCGCACCTTCCAGTAGTCGCCGCCCCTAACTTTTCTGCTCTCTTACTGGATCGAATTCGGTGCAGGCGCCCTTTCTGACCGGCCACAACTTTGAATAAATCAACTCGTGTACCTCAGCGTGACATGAGGGCGGACGACCGTGGACTGTCGAAGGTGACCGGCAGTGCGTTGCTGGTCGCGCTGCTTGTCATCCTCGCCGCGGTCGCGGCGACGTTTTTCCTCGGGTTCGGGCCGAAGGAGGACCCACTGACGGTGGCCGCGAAGTCGACCGCCGCGAACGACAGTTACACGATCGACGTCGAGGGCGTCTCCGGGACCGACAGCGTGCAGGTGTACGTCGACGGCACGCGGGTCAAGACGGTCAAACCGTCCGCCGGGTCGACGATCCAGTTGACGAACATCTCCGCGGGCGAGGAGGTCCAGATGATCACGCGACCGGAGCCGGGTGAGTCCTACGTCGTGTGGGAGGACACCGTCTCGGACGACGTTGGCAGTCCGTCCGGACCGCCGTCAAGTGTCAGTCCGACGCCCGTGGCGACGACCACGACCACGACGACCGCCCCGACTACCTCCACCACGACCACGACTACGACGACCACGACTACGACGACCACGACTACGACGACCACCACGACTTCGCCGACGTGCAGCTACGGTCCCGTCGAGACGATCCCGCTTGCCGTGTCGGACGACTTCGGCGAGCGCAGCGAGGCCCAACAGCAGCAGCTGGAGAACGTCACGCTCGGGGACCCGTACCGACTCGAGATCGAGGTGGTCGACCAGAACGGTAACCCGTTCACTGGCGAGATCACCGCCGACGGCCGACCGGAGTTCATCAAGGTGTACGACGACGAGTACTGGAACGTCCAGTGGTACTCGCGGGGCGACATCCGCGACCGCACGCTCGACTTCGACGACGACGGCACGGTCACGATCGCGTTCGGGTCGGGTACCGACTGCGTCGACGCTTCGTACACCGACCCGCTCGGCTACCCGGACCCGGACATCGACCAGGTCACCCAGGAGATCACCGTCGACATCTCTCAGATCGACTCGGACCTGGAGGTGGTCGAGATGCGGCTGGTGACGGGAGCCACGGAGGACTGACGCCGCCCGCCGCGCTATCAGTTTCTGATACGGGCGTAAGGCTTGACTTCCGTCGTCCCCACCCCATACTACGCACCGAGCGCGAGTCACCGTCAGCGCGACCCCATCATCCAGGCAGTGAGCCGGGAATCATCGAGCACCGAGCGAGGCACGGAGCGAGAGCACGGACAGCGACGCCTGGGTGCTCACGACGGGGCGGGCGACGGTGGCTCCGCGGGCGACGTACCGGACGCCGCCTTCCGGCGACTCCACGAGGCGGTCGCCGGCGACGACGACCCGGTCGACCGTCGACGGGCGCTCCTGTCGGTCGTCCGCGAGGCGGTCGACGCGGACACGGCCTTTCTCGCCAGGGTCGACCCCGACCGGGAGCGGTGGCAGGTCCTCGACGCCGTCGGTCCGCGCAGGGTCGTTCCCGCGGGCGAGGAGACTGACCTCGCGGCGACGCTGTGTCGGCACGCGGTCGCCGAGGGGGAGTTCGCGCTGTCGGACGCCCGGACAGCCCCGGAGGAGCCCACCTACTGGCGGTTCGCGCTGGGCTCGTACCTCGGCGCTCGCGTGGCGGTCGACGGGCGAACCGTCGGCACCGTCGCCGTCGCCGGGGGTGGACCACGGGGGGAGTACACCGACGACGAGCGGGCGCTGGTGAGGGCGGGCGCGGATCTCGTCGCCGCGACGCCGGCGATGGTGGACACGACCGCCGACAGCGTGCCCGACGCCCGGCCGCTGTCGGTGCCCGCCTCCTGGTTCGAGGGGGGGATGCTCACCGTCGACACCGACCGCCGCGTGACCCGCGTCGACGACGCGGCGGCGTCGATACTCGACCGGCCGGCGGCGGCGGTCGTCGGCGAGTCGCTGTCGGCCGCGCTCGGCGAGGACCGCCGGGCCGACCTCGCGGTGCGGGAGGCACTGACCACCGGGGAGGCGGTCGCCTTCGAGCGCCGCGACGGTGACGCCCTGCTGTGGGTCGGCGTCTACCCCAGCGGTGACGGCGTCAACGTGTACCTCCGGGAGGCCACCGAGCGCCGGGAACACGAGCGCGTCCTCGAGCGGGTGACCGACGGCTTCCTCTCGCTCGACGACCACCTGACGTTCACATACGTGAACAGCCACGCCGGCGAGTTCCTCGGCCGGGCGCCGGCGTCGCTCGAGGGTGCGTCGCTGGACGCGATGCCCGCCACCGAGGACGCCGACGAGGACGCCGTCGAGCGAGCGCTGCCCAGGGCCGTCCAGCGAGCGCGGGCCCAGGGCGACGCGGTCGGGTTCGGAGCCCGGACCCCCGAGGGCCGGTGGGTCCACGGCCGGGCGTTCCCCGACGACGACGGCGTGTCGGTGTACCTCCACGACGTGACAGAGCGCCGTCGCCGCGAGCAGTTGCTCGACGGCCTGCTCTCGTACACCCGTGACCTGCTCGGTGTGGAGTCGAGACGGGCCGTCGCGGACGTCGTCACCGCCACCGTCGAGGACGCCGTCGGCTTCGAGTGGGCACAGGTGTTCCTCCACGACGGCGGGCACGGCCTGCTGGTCCCCGCGGGCTCGGTCGGTGACCCCAGCGCGCTTGCGGCCGGCCCGGTCCACGAACCCGGCGAGGGGCCGGTAGGACGGGCGTTCAGCGACGGCGAGCCACGACTCCTGACCGACCCTCCGGCGGGTGACGAAAGCGACCCGGCCCCGGGTCCCGACGGGCCGCTGCTGGCGGTCCCGCTCGGTGACCACGGCGCCGTCGTCGTCCGCGCCGCCGAGGGGACGACCGTCGGGGAGGACGACGTCTCGCTGGTGTCACTGGTCGCCGAGACGGCGGTAGCGGCGCTGGACCGGGCGCGTCGCAGCGAGCGGCTCTCGACGTACGAGGAGGTGCTCGACGCCAGCCGCGACCAGGTGTACGCGATCGACGACGGCGGCGAGTTGACGTTCGTCTCGCCCGCCCTCGCGGACCGCCTGGGGTACGACCCCGACCACCTCGTCGGCGAACACCTGACCGAGATCCTCTCGGCGCCCGGGAGCCGTGCCGTCGCCGACGCCGTCCGTCGCCTGCCCGGCAGCGGCGACGACGGCGTCGAGGTCGAGACCGAGGCGATCACCGCCGTCGGCGACCGCGTGCCGGTGGCGGTGGCCGTCTCGGTGATCCCCGGCGACGAGGAGCCCGCCGGTGCCGTCGGCGTCGTCAGGGAGATCGAGGACCTGGAGGCGGTCCGGGAGGAACTCTCACAGGAGCGGACCCGCTTCTCGCGGCTGTTCGAGGCGCTGCCGGACCCCGCCCTGGAGGTCGAGGTCCGCGACGCCGAGGACGGCGAGTCGACGGTGCGGACGGTGAACCCCGCCTTCGAGGCGGCGTTCGACGTCGACACAGAGTCCGTCACCGGCGACTCCCTGGACGACGCCTTCGAGACCGGTCCCGACGGGGACGCCGACGACGACCCCGTCGAGCGCGTCGAGCGGGCGGTCCGGGACCGGCGGTCGGTGAGTTTCCAACTGCGACAGCCCACCAGTGACGGACTGCGTGACTTCGTCTTCCAGGCGATCCCCTACCGCGAGACCGACGACTGCGTCCGTGCGTTCGGCATCTACACCGACATCACCGAGCAACGCGACCGCGAGCGCCGCCTGGAGGTGCTCAACCGGGTCCTGCGGCACAACATGCGCACCCAGTTGAACGTCGTCGACGGCTACGCCGACTACCTGAGCGGCCAGCTGGCCGACGCCGACGCCACCGACGGCGACACGGTCAGCGTCGACGTGGACGCCGAGGCGGTCACGGCGGCACGGAGGGTCCGCGACGCCGCGGGCCGGGTGCTCGACCTCGCGGACGAGGCACGGCGCACCCTGAAGATGCTCGACCGCGACCGCGACGAGGGACCGGTGGACGTGGCCGACGTCGCCCGCTCGGTCGTCGAGGAGTACGACGCCGAGTACCCCGATGCGACGATCGACCTCGCGGTCCACCCGACCGGACCCGAGGACGGAGCGGTCGTCGCCGACGTGGGCCACGACGTGGGCCTGGCGCTCGCGCAACTGGTGGAGAACGGGATCGTCCACAACGACGACGACCCCGACGTCGACCTCGGGGTCCGCCACGAGGGCGACCACGTCCGGGTCACGGTGTCGGACGACGGCCCCGGGATCCCGTCACACGAGCGGGCCGTCGTCGCCGGCGAGACCGAGCCCACGCAACTCGAACACGGGTCCGGACTCGGCCTGTGGGTGGCCCGGTGGGTCGTCGAGGGGTACGGCGGGACCGTCGCCTTTCCGGAGGACGACGCCGGCGAGGGCACGACGGTGACGCTGCGGGTGCCCTCAGTCTAGCCGCTCTGCGGCCCCGCGCTCGACGAGCGGGTCGGCGTTGCGGGCGGGCAACTGCACCACGTCCTCGGCGGTGAGGTCGTACTGGCGGTCGTCGACGCCGAGGATCTCGCCCACGTCCCGAGTGATCCGCACCGTCACGCGGTCGGCGTTCGACGACCGCCGCTCGCCGCCGGTCCCGCCCCGACCGTCTCCACCGCTCTCGTCGGTCACCTCGCCCGGTCCGTCGGTCGCCAGCTTGGTGCCGTTCTGTCCCGCCGGACCGACGCCGCCGGCCGCCGGGTCCCGCGTCGTCGTCCCGCCGTCTGCAGTCGTCTCGCCCGCGTCGGCACCCATCAGGTCGGCGGCGGAGACGCCGTCGTCCGGCGGTCCGCCCGCTCCGCGTGACTCCGCCGTGGCGTCCCGCGACGGATCCGCACCGTGGGAAGACGACGCCCCCGTCGCGTCGTTCGCCCCCGGCCCGGCCGGCTCCTCCGTGCCCGCGTCGGTACCCCGCTCGGGCGGGTCGGCCCGCGAGGCGGTGTCGACCTCCGGGTCGAGGGTGTCGAGGACGGTCCGTTTCGAGGCCTTCATGCGCTCGACGAGGTCGTGAAACAGGGCCTGCTCCTCGTTCGTGAGGCCGTCCTCGTCGACGGCCATGTCGGAGGCGGCCAGACTCGCCCGCTCGACGAGTTTGCCCAGGCGGCGCTCGTAGACGGCCTCGACGACCTCCTCGGCGGTCTCGATCTCGTCGGTGAGTCGGCGCACCTCGGCACTGGAGAAGGGGTCCTCGGCCTCGGCGGCGGCGCGGTCGCGCTCCTGCTTCAGCGAGGCGATGTACTCGCCGGCCTCCTCGTAGAAGGACTCTCGCAGCGGCTGGAGGTCGCTGCGCTTTCGTTCGGCGTCCTGGACGGACCGCAGCTCTTCCAGGTTCATTCCTGTGCGACGATCGCCGCGCGTCCCCGGCAGGCGAGGAACACGCCGACGTACTCGGGTACGTACTGACGTCCCTCCTCGATTGTAAAGCTGTTCCCATCGAGACGCACCTCGCCCGCGGCCCCCGGCGCCGCGGCTGGCGTCTCCGTCACCTCGACTCGCACCTCGGCGTCGGTGAACGTGGCCGGCACGGCGTCGACCAGCGGGTCGAACGCCTCCACCGCGTCGCGGTCGATCCGTTGCACGGCGAGTCCGCTCCCGCCGTGCAGGCTGCCGGGCAGGCGGATGAGCCGCCGCAGGTCCGTCGTCACCGGCTCGTCGATCGGTGCCGACTCCCGCGAGAGGGTCTCCTCGGCGATCGACCGGGCGAACTCCAGGAACCCGGGACCGAGGTCGACGTTGCCGGCCCGCAGCTCCCCGGCGTTCTCCGTCGCCACCCGGTAGATCTGCTCGGCCTTCTTCTCTCCGACGCCGTCACGCTCTCGCAGACTGCGCTTCGCGCTCTCGGCGTCGCGGTCACGCAGGGCCTCGACCTCTGACAGCAGGCGCTCGTGGATCCGGCGACTCCACCCGCCGTCGGTGCGCAGACTGCGCTTCTCGGCGGGCGTCTCCCGGCCGACGCCCCTGACCGGGTCCCGCGAGAGCAGGGCGTCGAACTCGACGCGACCGCGGACGTACTCGACCACCTCGCGACGCCCCTCACGGTCCAACTCGCGAACGGAGGGGTCGCGGACGTGGACGTGGTAGCCCCGTCCACCGGAGAACACGACGGTGAGGTCATCGAAGCCGAAGTCCCGCTCCAGCAGATCGAGGAGGTCGACCAGTGCGTCCTTGCAGGCGGCGAGCATCTCGCCGTACGGGTCGTCGGCCTCGACGCCCGGCAGGTGGTCGGCGTCGAGGTCGAACACCAGGTCGGAGCCACGCCACCCCTTCTCGGCCATCTGCCCGGCGCCGGGGTCGTCGTACCGGCCGGCGGAGAAGTACACGTGCCGAGGGTGCCGGCGGGCGAGGAACTCCCCGACGTTGCCCAGTTCCACCAGCGAGCGGTGCCGCACCATCGTCGTCCCCGGACCGGTGGTCCAGGGGATGAACCCCCACTCCCGGTCGCCCGCGGCCGGCGGCAGCTGCGGAGGGTGGCGCCGGTAGTGGTCCCGGAACCGGCCCTCCAGGTACTCGCGGGTCCGCTCGTCCATCGTCACGCCCTGTGAGCGGGTGGCACAAAACGGTGCCGACACCACCTCGCGGGCGCCAATAGGTTCTTGTCCGCCGGTCCTGTACCAGTTTTACGCGAGACCAGCCGTCGCCCCGACTCCGCACCACAGATGACCACACCCCGACCTCGTAGCCGGACTCGCCCCGACCGTCACCGCCGGCAGGCGTGCGGAGTCGAATGGGCGGTCGTCAGGAGGTGGGATCGGTGAGTGACTTCTCGCTGCTCCACGAGGAGGACCCGGGGACCATCCGGGTCCTGCACGTCGACGACAACCCGCAGCTGGGGCGGGTGTTCTGTGACTTCCTCGTCGAGAAGAGCGACCGGATCGAGGCGGAGACCGTCGCCGACCCCACGGCGGCGCTGGAGCGGGTGCTCGCCGGCGAGGTGGACTGTGTTGTCTCGGACTACGACATGCCCGACACCGACGGGATCGAACTCCTGGAGGCGGTGCGCGAGGAGTACCCCGACCTGCCGTTCTTCCTGTTCACCGGGCAGGGCAGCGAGGAGGTCGCGAGCGCGGCCATCGCCGCCGGCGCCACGGGCTACCTCCAGAAGGGCCGGGGCACCGACCAATACGCCGTCCTGGCGAACCGCGTCGAGAACGCCGTCGACCAGTACCGGACCCAGCAGGCGGCCGAGCGGACCGAACGCCACGTCCGCGAGTTGATGGAGAACACGCCGGACGTGCGCTGGATGTTCACCGGCGACTGGTCCGAACTGCTGTTCGTCAACACCTCCTACGAGGACATCTACGGCGGCTCTGTCGCCGAACTGGAGGCCGACCCGACGAGTTTCCTCGACACCGTCCACCCGGAGGACCGCGAGGCGGTGCAGGCCGCGCTCGACCGACTGTCCGACGGCGAGGCGGTCGAGATCAGGTACCGCGTCGACCCGCGCACCGACTACGAGCGGTGGGTCGAGGTCCGCGGGCGACCGATACGGGAGGACGGCGAGGTGCGCCGCGTGGTCGGGTACTCCCGGGAGGTGACCGAACGGATGCGCCGGCAGCGGGAGCTTCGCGAGACCCGGCGGCTGCTCACCGAGAGCCTCGACGCGCTGGACGACGTGTTCTGCATCCTCGACGCCGAGAGCCGGGTCGAGCGCCACAACGACACCCTGACCGACGTTCTCGGGGTCGACTCCGAGGAGGTCGACGGCCGCCGGGCGGTGGAGTTCTTCGCGGAGCCGGACCGTCAGGCGGTCAGGGAGGCGATCGAGGAGGCGGTCGAGACCGGGACAGCGCGGGTCGAGGCACGACTCGTGACCGCCGACGGCGAGCGGATCCCGTACGAGTTCACCGGTGCCCGGCTCGACGACGACGGAACGGTCCGCGGCGTGATCGCCATCGGTCGCGACGTCAGCGAGCGCCTGGAGTACGAGCGCACCCTGGAGGCCCAGAACGAGCGCCTGGAGGAGTTCGCGGGCGTCGTCAGCCACGACCTCCGCAACCCGCTGACGGCGATCCGCAGCCAGCTCGAACTGTACCGGCGGACCGGCGAGGAGAGCCACCTCGACGACGTCGGGGCCACTCTCGGACGCATGGAGCGCCTGCTCGAGGACCTCCTACAGGTCGCCCGGTACGGCGAGGCCGTCGAGGACCCGACCCCCACCAGCCTGGACGACGTTGTCGACCGCGCCGCCGTCGGGACGCTGCCGGACGGTGCCGACCTGACGGTGGCGTCCGTCCCACCGCTGTACGCCGACTCGGACCGTCTCCAGCAGTTGGTGGCGAACCTCCTGCGGAACGCCGCCGAGCACGCGAGCGAAAAGGACACCTCCACGACCGGGGCGTCCGCGGACGGCGGGGCCGCCGACCTCGACCTAGCGGTGCGGGTCGGTCCCGTCTCCGGGGACGGTACACCCGACGGGTTCTACGTCGCGGACGACGGTCCAGGGATCCCGGCGGCGGACCGCGAGGAGGTGTTCGAGACCGGCTACACCACCAGCGAGGACGGCACCGGCTACGGGCTGTCGGTGGTTCGCTCCGTCGCCGAGGCACACGGCTGGACGCTCTCGATAGCCGACTCCTGGGCCGGTGGCGCACGGGTCGAGGTGCGTGACGTCTCGTTCGTGGACACCACCGCCCGGGTGGACGCCGACCTCGACGCGTAGTCAGCGGATGAACTCGGAGATACGCTTCGTGAACCCACCGTCGTCGCCCAGCTGGAGGTAGTAGGCGTCGCCGCCGTCCTCGTAGTAGTTGTCGATGCGGCGTTTCACGTCGAACCCCAGGTGCTCGTAGAAGCGCAGCGCGTTCTCGTTCGTGGTGCGGGCGTGACAGGTCATCGTCTCGTGTTCCTCGGCGGCACGAGCGACGAGTTGCTCGCCGTACCCTCGACCGCGGAACTCCGGGGCGACGGCGAGAAACAGCATGTACCCGTCACGGCGGACGGCGGCGAACCCGGCGAGCTCGTCGGCGTCCGGCCCGGGACCGGTCTGGACGATGGCGTGGACCCGCGACCGGCGGTAGGCGTCCGAAAAGAAGCCACGGCGCTGCTTGAGGACTCCCTCCTCGCGCCGGATGCGCTCTTTCAGCTCCCAGGCCTGGTCGACGAGGTCGTCGTCACCGGGCCCGACCTCCCGGGTGTCGACCGTGACACTCACTACCGTTCGATAGCGGCCACGCCGACATAATACCTCCGGCATCGCCCGACGCCGCCGCCCGACGGCGCCGTCGCGCCCGATGTCTCGCGGGGGTGCGACCGAACGGCTTTGTCGCTGGCCCCCGCAGACGTGGCCGTGCTCGGCCTGCGGTCCCGGTCAGTCGACGGATCGAGCGGAGTCGTGGCACGGACAGCGGTCGGTCCGGGGTGGGGGCGATGAGCCACTTCGCCCTGCGCGAGCACACCGCCGACGTGGCCGTCGAGGCCACCGGTCCCACGCTCGGGGCGGCCTTCGGGGCCGCCGCCGACGGACTCGCCGCCGCCCAGTGTGACTCCATCCCCCGGGACGGCGAGCGGTTCGAGGTCGCGGTGACCGCCGGGTCGCCCGAGACGCTTCTGTTCGACTACCTGGACGAACTCATCTACCGGCGAGACGTGGAGTACGTGCTCCCCGTCGACAACGAGGTAACGGTGACGGGGCCCGACGAGACGGACGACGGCGACGAGTGGCAACTGGCCGGCAGCGCCCGCGGCGTGCCGCTGTCGGCGGTCGACGCCCGCGAGGTGAAGGCGGTCACCTACTCGGAGATGCGGGTCGAGCGGACCGACGGCGAGTGGACGGTGTACGTCGTGCTGGACGTGTGAGGCGAACCCCCAGTATCGCGGGGTGTTGACCGTTCTCACGCCGGTTTTTTGCCCCTGCGCCCGCTGCCCCCGGTATGACACGCCCGGCGCGACTGGCCGGTCTCCTGGTGGGGACACTCGCCGTGCTCGCGAGTGCCGGGACCGCGAGCGCCCACGTCGACTACGTGGTCGACGGCGTCGACCCCGTCGAGGCGGCGTCGTTCGTCGTCGAGACGCTGGCGTCGCCGCTGAACGCCCTGCTCGTCGTCGGGGGCGGGGTCGCTGTCCTCGCCAGCGCCGTCGCCTACCTCCGGGTGCGGCCGCTCCGTCCCGACGTGACCGCGCTCCGGGCGGCGATGCGGGACTACGCCGACCTCGTGGCCTGGCTGTTGCGGATCGGGGTCGGCTTCCCGCTCGTGGGTGCGGGGTTCTCGGGGTACTTCCTCAGCCCCGCCGTCCCGGTCGACCTGCGGCTGCTGCAGGTGGCGCTTGGCTTCCTGCTGCTGTTCGGCCTCGCCACCCGCCTGGCGGCGGTCGCCGGTCTGGTCGCCTTTCTCGCGGTGCTCGTCACCCACCCCGCGCTGTTGCTCGCCGGGGAGTTCGCCTTCGGCTTCCTTTCGATCGCCCTGCTCGGGCCGGGGCGGCCGAGCGCGGACGACGTGCTCGCCCGCCTGGCCCGCACCGAGGGCACGCTGTACGCCCGCCTGGACCCGGTGAGTGGCCTCAGCGAGTGGGTGACCGCGACCCTCGGACCGTACCGCCGGTACACGCCGACGGTCGTCCGGGTCGGCCTTGGTCTGCAGTTCGTCTTTCTCGGGGTGACACAGAAACTCGCCGACCCCGGCCCCGCGCTCGCCGTCGTCGCGAAGTACGACCTGACGAGCGTGGTGCCCGTCGACGCCGCCCTGTGGGTCGTCGGCGCCGGGCTCGCGGAGACCGCCGTCGGCCTGGCGCTCGTGCTCGGGGTGTTCACACGGGGGGCCGGTGCCGCCGCCTTCGGCCTGTTCACGCTCACGCTGTTCGGCCTGCCCGACGACCCCGTGCTCGCACACCTCTCGATGTTCGCGCTGGTCTCGGCGCTTCTCATCACCGGCGCGGGACCGCTCTCGGTGGACGCCCGGTGGCACGAGGCGGAGGAACCCGCCCCCGACGCCTTCGTCGAGGAGGGGACCGCCCCCGTCAGGCCCGCCGACGACTGACCCGCGCCGAACCGAACCGTATTCCCCCCTCGGCACCCAACGGTCGGGCATGACCTCCGAGGGCGAGCGCGGCGGCGACACCTACGACGCCGGCGAGGTGACGCTGCACCGCGTCCGCGAGAACGTCTGGGAGATCCCCCGCGAGGGCGAGATGAACGTCCCCGCTCGCGTGCTGGCCTCTCGCGCACTGCTAGACGAGATAAGCGACGACAGGACGCTCGAACAGCTGCGAAACGTCACCCACCTGCCCGGGATCGTGGACCCGGCGATCTGCATGCCCGACGGCCACCAGGGGTACGGCTTCCCGGTGGGCGGTGTCGGGGCGATCGACGCCGAGACCGGCTGTATCTCCCCCGGAGCGGTCGGCTACGACATCAACTGTCTCACGGGTGACGCCGAGGTGTCTCTGTCGTTCGGTCGGCGGCGCCCGATCCGCGACCTCGCGGACCGCTTCGAGGACGAGCGGGCGGTCGTCCTCGACGGAGGGGCGGCGGACTCGGAGGTCTGGCTGTTCACCGAGGACGAGGACACCGTGTACGAGGTCGAGACTGAGACCGGAGAGACCGTGCGGGCCACGACCGACCACCCGTTTCTCACGCCGGACGGGATGCGCGAACTCTCCGAGATCGAGACCGGCCAGGAGGTGTTCGTCCGGCCGTTCGTCGGCGTCAGAGACGAGGATCCCGAGGAGTTCGTCGTCGTCTCGGAGTCCGACCTCTCGGATGCCCCGGGGGTGATCGAGTCGCTCCGAGAGCGAGACCTGTTGCCGCTTCGGTCGACCGACGAGGCGTTCGCCCGTCTGTTGAAGATCGTCGGCTACCACACCGGCGACGGCTCGTTCAGTTCGGGACGAGTGACGTTCTACGGGAACACCGAGGGGCTGGCCCGACTCCGAGAGGACATCACGGCGCTTGGGTTCAGCCCGTCGGACGTACGGAGCCGTGACCGCGACCACGAGATCGACGGGACGGAGTTCTCCGCGACCGAACACAGCGTCTACGTGGACTCGACCCCGCTCGAACGTCTACTGCGGGAACTGGGCGCCCCGGACAGCCCGAAAGTCGAGTCGGCGTTCACCACGCCGGACTACCTCCACAGGCTGCCGGACTGGCAGTTGGCGCTGTACCTGTCGGCGTACTTCGGCGCCGAGATGTCGGCACCTGCGCCGGTCTCGGAGACGAACCTCTACTGTCCGACCGTGTCGAACTCGCGGATCCGCGACCACGTCGAGGCTGGCGAACAGTTCCTCGAGGACCTGTCGGACCACCTGGCGAGGCTGGGCGTGGAGACGAACGCCGTCGGTCGGGTCGAGACCGGGACCGACACGGAACGAGACACGGTCAGGCTCCGCGTCGGTGTCAGCAGCGACCCGGAGAACCTGATCCGGCTGTTCTCCGCGATCGGGTACCGGTATGCCCCCGAGAAACTCCGCGAGGCGGCCCTCGCGACGCAGTATCTCCAGTACAAGGAGCGGACGATCGGGCGGCGCCAGCGGATCGCCCGGGAGGCGGCGGCAGCGGCCGACGGCGGCACTCCGGTGTCGGAGCTGAGAGAGCGGTACGAGATCAACGACAGGTTCATCGAGCGAAGCGTCTGGGGCGGGCGTTCGGAACGACCACGCCCCCCGGCGGAGTTCCCCGGGTACGAGGAGTTCCGCGAGCGGACCGAGGTCCGTGACGACCTCCGGGTCGCGACCACCGTCGAGTCGATCGAGGAGGTCGGTGAACGACCGGTGTACGACATCGGCGTCGAGCACGAGGCTCACAACTTCGTCGCGAACGGGTTCGTCGTCTCGAACTGCGGCGTACGGATGGTGCGCACGGACCTCACCTACGACGACGTCCGTGGCCGCGAGGAGGAACTCGTCGAGGCGCTGTTCGAGGCGGTGCCGTCGGGGCTGGGCGGCGGTGGCGTCGCCCACGTCTCGACGGGGGAACTGGAGACGATCCTCGACCGCGGGATGGAGTGGGCGCTGTCGGAGGGGTACGCCGTCCCGGCGGACCTGGAGCACTGCGAGGACGAGGGGGCGTGGGACGCCGCCGACCCCGACGCAGTCTCCGAGCGGGCGAAGAAC
>CAYODS010000085.1:0-13645 GCA_964402765.1 uncultured Halobacteriales archaeon | reverse complement strand
TTCCGAGCACGTCGTCGAAGAAGTCGAGCGTGTCGTGGGGGCCGGGGTTGGCCTCGGGGTGGTACTGGCGGGTGAGCACGTCGCGAGCGGGGTCGGCCAGTCCCTCGGGGGTGTCGTCGTTGACGTTGACCTGGGTCACCTGCAGATCCCCGGGGTCGTCGACGGTGTAGCCGTGGTTCTGGGTGGTCATCACGACCCGGTCCGAGTCCAGATCGCGGACGGGTTGGTTCACGCCGCGGTGGCCGAAGGTCATCTTTCGGGTGTCACCACCCAGCGCACGGGCGACGACCTGCTGGCCGAGACAGATACCGGCGACGGGTACGTCGCCGACGAACTCGCGCACGAGCTGCTGTGCGCCCTCGAAGGTGGCGGGGTCGCCGGGACCGTTCGAGACGAACAGCACGTCGGGGTCCCGGGCGGCCACCTGCGCGGGGGCGGCGTCGTGCGGGAGGACGTCGACGGTGGCGCCGCGGGCGACGAGCGAGTCGACGATGGAGCCTTTCGTACCGCAGTCGACCAGCGCGACGCGGGGACCGTCGCCGGCGCCGCGGGTGTGGGGTCGGTCGACGCTGACCTGGGCGCCGATCTCCTCGCGGTCGGCCATCCGTGGGCAGGCGTCGAGTTCGGCGCGGGCGTCTTCCGGGGTGGCGCCGGGGCCGGCGGCGACGCCACACCGCTTCACGCCGGCGTCGCGCACGTCGGTCACGACCGACCGGGTGTCCACGCGGTCGACGGCGGGCACGCCCGCCTCCCGCAGCCACGCCGCCACCTCGTCGGTGAACTCCCGTGCGACGGCGGTCGAGGGGTGGACGCGATCGGACTCGAACCGCTCCTCGCGCACCCCGTAGTTGCCGATAAGCGGGTACGCGAACGTGAGCACCTGTCCCTCGTACGAGGGGTCGGTGAGTGACTCCTCGTAGCCCGTGTACGCCGTCGTGAACACCAACTCGCCGCTCGCCCGACCCGGCGAGCGGGCACGCCCCTCCAGCACCGTGCCGCCCTCGACCGCCAGGTACGCACTCATTACGAGACTCGTACGGCGCCAGCCGCATAAGCGTTGGCTTCGAAGCTGAGTTACGAATTTCGAAACACCGAAGGGCACCGAGCCCCCGACGTGGGTATGGACGACCTGGACCGGGCGATCCTCGAGGAGTTGCGGGCGAACGCCCGGACGCCGTACACCGAGATCGCAGAGCGCGTCGGGACGAGCGAGGGGACGGTGCGAAACCGCGTCGAGAAGATGCGTGACTCGGGGGTGATAGAGCGGTTCACGGTGACGACGCGGACGGGTAACCTGCGGGCGATGGTGGAGATCGACGCGGCGGTCGACGCCGACACGCGGGCGCTCTCGGCGGAACTCGCCGAGTGGGCCGACGTGGATCTGGTCTGGCAGGTCGGCGGCGAGCGGGACGTGGTGCTCGTCGTCGACGCCGCCGACACCGAGCGCCTCAACGAGATCATCGCTCGCGCCCGCGACCGGACCGAGGTGCGGGACATCATCTCTCGGCTTATCCTCGAGGAACGGGTCGGCGGCGGGTGACCCCTCACGGTCGGCCGGGGAGTCCCGCCGACCGGTCACTCTGTGCTCGGGACCCGCGTCGGGCCGGGGCCGACGGCTCGCCCCGCCCGCGGGCACCGGCGACTCCCGAGAGTCCAAGACTTTTACCCGGGGTCCGCCAACCCCGGCACATGAGCGAGAGTTCGGTCGGCGACTCGGGCGCGGCCCGCCACGAGAACGCCGCCCAGAACGTCGTCGCCGTCGACGCCGACGACAACGCACAGGGCACGGTCAACCGCCTGGAGGCACACACCGGCGAGGGGGTCCGACACCGCGCCTTCACCGCCCTGGTGTTCGACGACGAGGACCGCCTCCTGCTGGCCCAGCGCAGCCCCGAGAAGCGCCTCTGGGACACCTACTGGGACGGCACCGTCGCCTCCCACCCCGCCGAGGGCGAGAGCCAGGAGGCGGCCACCCGCGCCCGCCTGGAGGAGGAGCTCGGGGTCACCCCCGACCAGTACGCCGACCTGCGGGTGACCGACAAGTTCGAGTACCGCCGCTTCTTCGAGGACAGCGGCATCGAGCACGAGGTGTGTTCCGTGCTGAAACTCACCCTGCGGGACCCGGCGCTTGACCCCGACGAGTCCGAGGTCGCCGGCCTGCTGTGGGTGCCGTACCGCCGCCTGTACGAGCACCGCGACTGGTACCGCCAGCTCAGGCTGTGCCCCTGGTTCGAGATCGCGATGCGACGCGACTTCGAGTAACAAGTCTGATAGGTAGCGGAACGTTTCACGCGCAGTTCTTCCCAAGAATCGTCCCTGCGACCTCGGGGTTCGTTCTCTGAGGTCGTCGCCGGACCTGACTTTTCACCACAAATCTGTCAACGGGTATGGCAACCCGTGACAGGATTTAACACCCATGCCACCGTGTGTTCAAGCGAGTGAGGGGAACGAAGAAATGACACGGGCTGACATGGACCACGTCGAGCGCGAGTCGGTCGACCTCGATCGCGAACAGCAGTGGATCATCCACCACGTGATGGTCTCGCGGGTCGAGCGAGCACGAGCCGAGGACCGCGTCCCCCCCTGGTGGGTGACGGACGCGGTCGAACAGGTCGAGGAGCCAGGCGTCCCCGGGTTCACCCCCTTCCAGGCGTGGCGGCTCCGCCGCGACCTCGCGGAGTACGCCGCCGACGACGACACGCCGAAGGACGAGGCGGAACAGGCGCTCGCGGTCGTCCGCACCCTGGAGGACCGCTACGAGTCCCCGCCCCCCGAACTTCGCTGACTTCTCCGGCGCGAGGGGTCACCGACCCCCACGCCCCGCCATCGCCCACACCGCTATCATCCCCAGCAGAAAGGCCGGCACCAGCGGCACCACCAGGAAGGCCACCTCGAACGGCACCGCCGGCGGGCGCAGGTAGATCACCGCCGGCGCCCCGAAAAAAGCGACCACGACCGCCGCCAGCAGCACCCACCCCCGGCGACCCATCCCCTGGTTCGGGTCGGGGAACTCGTCGTCCCCGTCGTCGGCCGTCCGCGTGGCACCCGCCGACGCCTCGAACGCCGACGGGTCGTGGACGTACCGGTCCTCCCCGTCTCCCGCTCCCTCGTCCTCAGAGCTCACTGTCCGGGATCACCACCACCTTCCCAAAGCCCTCACGGTCCGCGAGCAGGCGGTGTGCGCGGGCGGTCTCGCTCATCGGCAGGACCTCGCGGATCCGGGGCTCGAACGTGCCGTCCCACACCAGCGAGAGGACGTCGTCCACCTCGCCCGGCGTCGCCATCGTCGACCCGCGCACGTCGAGTTGGTTCCAGAACACCCGCCGGATGTCCGTCTCGCCGGTCGGGCCCGTCGTCGCCCCGCAGGTGAGCAGGCGTCCGCCCTTCGCCAGCGAGCGCAGCGAGTCCGGCCAGGTCGCCTCCCCGACGTGGTCGACCACCACGTCGACGCCGCGCTTGCCGGTCAACTCCCGCACGCGGGCGGCGAAGTCCTCGCGCTCGTAGTCGATCGCGTGGTCGGCGCCCAGCTCGCGGGCGGCCCCGCGCTTCGCCTCGCTGGAGGCCGTCGCGTACACCGTCGCACCGGCGTGGGCGGCGATCTGCACCGCCGCGTGGCCCACGCCGCCGCTGGCCCCCAGCACGAGCACGTCGTCGGTCGCCCGCAGGTCCCCACGGGTCATCAGCATCCGCCAGGCGGTGCCGAACACCAGCGGTGCCGACGCCGCCGTCTCCCAGTCGACGCCCTCGGGAACCGGAACGAGGTTCTCCGCCGGCACCGCCGCCCGCTCGGCGTGCACCCCGGGGACGTGCTCGCCGATGACGTGGTAGCGGATACAGAGTGGCTCCTGGCCGTGCCGGCAGAACTCACACTCCCCGCAGGAGACGCCGGCCCACAGCGCGACGCGGTCGCCCACCTCGAAGCGGTCGACGCCCGCACCCACCTCGCTCACGACGCCGGCGCCGTCGCTGCCCGGTACGTGTGGCATCGCCAGGTCGATCGTCGGCAGTCCCCGCCGGGTCCAGAGGTCGAGGTGGTTCAGCGCACCCGTCTTCACGTCGACGACGACCTCGTCTCGCGCCGGGCCGGGCGCCGGGCGGTCGGCGTACTCCACCACGTCCGTGTCGCCGTGCTCCGTGAACTGGACGGCCTTCATGTCCGCCCGGTCGGGCGGCCCGTGGTTGTGCTTTCGGTTCCAGACCCCCGCTCGGTCACAGCCCCTCGGGGTCGACGCGCTCGACCCCGATCCGGACGGCGACGTAGGCGACGGCGCCGAGCGCGACGTACCCGGCGACGGCGACCCACGTCGCCGTCGTGGGCGAGCCAACGGCGAGCTTGGCCACCGTGTTCGCCGGGTGTTCGGGCAGCAGGCCCGCGACGACGGCGGCGGCGAGCACCCCCGCGGAGTAGAGGAACTGCGCCTGCCGGCGGTCCGGGGTGGTCAGCGCGATCCCGGCGCCGGCGACGACCAGCGCGGTCGACAGTCCGGCGACGACCGCCACGAGCGCGAGCGGGTTGGCGACGCCGGTGCCGTTGACCCGCAGTAAGGCGATCCACAGCGCCGCCTGGACCGGCGCCAGCGTGGCCGCCGACAGCACCTTCGCGTCGACGACCGTCGAGAGGTCCACCGGTGCCACGCGGAGCAACTCCAGGGTGCCGCGCTGGACCTCCTCGGTGAGCGAGTCGACCGCGATCGACCCGCTGATGAACGCCGGCAGGAACATCAACAGTGGCACCAGCACGGTGTAGGTGAACCCGAAGTACGGGCTGGCGGGCACCCGCTCGGGCACCGGCACCGGCTCCGGCAGTCGGCCCTCGCGAGCGTACTCCTCGCGGAGGCTCCGCTCCAGGGTCTCCAGGACGTCCCGGACCGCGACCACCGTGACCGTCGTCCGCACGTCGCCCTCGGGGACCGTCGCCTCGACGCGCACCTGCCCCGACGGCAGGCGGTCGGCCCGGACGGCGGCGTCGATGGCACCGCTCTGGAGTCCCTGGGCCGGGGCGTCGGAGTCGGGGTACTCCAGCACCTCCACGTCACCCTCCGAGTCCGCCGCCGCCTCGAGCACCGCGCCGCTGGCGTTGCCGGTCACCCCGACCGTCGGCTGGACGCCCGACCCGCTCGGACTGTACAGCGACACCAGCCCCACCACCAGGAACGACGAGAAGGCCGCGACCACCAACTGTATCGCGAGTGCGAGCAGGATCGTCTTCTCGCTGCGCAGCGAGGCCACCTCTCGCCGGGCGATCGTCACTCGCGCCGACCGGCCCGCCCGCTCCCCGCCGTCGGTTGCCGGCACCCGCCGCGGTCGTCCGGGGTCGTGCCCGTCGCCCGGCAACCGGTCGCCTTCGGCCGGATCGCCCGTGCCGTCACCCTTCTCAGACACCGCCGACCACCCCCAGAACGGCCAGGTTGTACACCCAGTGGACGAGGATCGCGGCCGGCAGCGCGACGGCGTAGGCCGTCTTGCCCCGACTCGCGCCCAGCGCCGACATCGTCGCGGTGACGGTGTGCAACAGCAGCGGCGCGAGCAACAGGCCCACGGCGACCAGGGGGTCCGTCGTCGCCGCCTCGGGCGCGACCGCCCGCCCCAGGGTCAGCCCCGGCAGGCCGACCAACTGCACGACGACGGTCAGTTTCTCACCGAGAAAGAACCCGAGACCGGAGGCCACGCCGACGACGACCGCCACCCGACCGGTCCGGGCGAACCGCGCCGACTCGAACCCAGCGAACACGTGGACGCTCTTTGCGACCTCCTCGACGGTGGCGATCACGGCGATCAGGAGCGGGACGACGAGGGCGTCGGACACCCCCGATGAGACGGCAAACAGGAGCGCGACCGCCAGCAGTTCCGCGACGAACACGAACGGGATGAACAGCGCGGACCAAAGCGCCACGCCGCGGGCACTGCGGACCCGCGCCGCGAGGGCGTCCATCGCCTTCAGGTGGACCGGTCGCTGGGTGAACATGTCCTCCTCGCGGTAGACCCCCGTCCCCAGGGCGTACAGCACCACCGCGCTCAGGAGAAAGGGTCCGGTCGAGAACAGGAACTCCCCGGAGGCGACGCCGGTGCCCTGGAGGTCCCGCACCACCAGGGTGAGCGGCGAGATGAGCGCGATCGGCGTGATCTCCGTGAAGATCGCCGGCACGAAGGCGTACACCGTGATCGAGACGCTGACCGCTATCGTCACGAAGGTGAGTTCCTTGAACGAGCGGGCGAACATCGCGCCGACGAACGTCGCGGCGAGAAACAGCGTGGCGATCGGCACCACGGCGGCGACGGACAGCGGCCCACCGCCGACGACGGCGGCGATCCCGACCGTCACCGCGAGCAGCGCGAGGAGGTACGGCAGGGTCTTGCCGACGACGATCTCCGCCGGCGACACCGGCGACACCAGCAGCAACTCGCCGCGGCGCTCCAGGCGCTCCTCCATTATCGTCGAGCCGTACGACTGCACCACGAAGTTCATCGGCACCACGAACAGGAACGCCAGGACGAGCGAGGCGAACGGAAACGGCGGCGCGATCTCCGAGGGCGACCCCACGGAGCCGCCGCCCCCGGCGAGGTTCGGCACACCGAGCGGGCCGCCCCCACCGCCGCCCCCGCCGCCGAGGCCGCCGTCACCACCGTCGCTCCCGCCGCCCCCGCCGCCCCCGCCGCCGCCACCGCCGCCGCCGTCGGATCGTCCCGTCGACCGGCGCTCGTACCGCAGTCGCACGTCGACCGGGAACGCGACCGGTCGCTCGGCGTCGCCGCGCTCGACCGCGTCGCTCAGCAGGTCGTCGTTGTACGCCTCGACCGCCGACCGGACGGCGTCGTAGGCCGCGAGCGCCTTCGGGTCGTCGTCCCGTGGCACCACCACCTGGCCGTCCCAGACGAGCACGTCCACGCGACCGGACTCGTAGGCGACTCGCGTCGCCGGCCCGACCGCCAGACGGTCGGCCTCCTCGACCGCCGGGCGGTACGGGGAGTCCTCCGCCACGCCGACCCGGTAGATACCCTCGTCCAGCGCGACGCCGCCGACGGCGACCGGCCCGAGAAGCGCCGCGGCGAGGACGGCGACGCCGGCGACGACGAGCGTGCGACGGCTCACGGTGCCCGCCGTGCGGGTCACCTCCCAGCGGGCGATCCGCAGGACCTTCCGTGGCCGCAGGCGGATCACGCCTCGCGCTCCCCGTCGCCCCCGTCACTCCCCGCCTCGGGTGCCTCGACGCCCGCATTCCCGGCCTCGCCCCCGGTCACCAGGCCACCGGTGTCGTCGGTCGCGGCACCCGCGGGTGGCGATCCCGGGCGCGGCGCCGTCCCGGCCCCGGCGGGTGTACCGCCCGCGATGTCGAGGAACACCTCCTCCAGACTCGGCTCGCGGGTGCGGATGTCGGTCACCTCGCCGCCCGCCTCCCGTGCGGCCTCCCGGACCGACTCGACGGCCGCCATCGAGTCGACGACCCGACGGTACGTCTCGCTTCCGTCCCCGCTCGCGCCGTCGACGGGGACGCTCCCCTCCACCGCGACGCTCGTGTGGACGTGGTACTCGGTGGTGCCGTGCTCCTCGCGGATCGCCTCGACGCTGCCGCGGGCGATTATCTCGCCGCGGTTCATCACCACGACCCGATCGCAGACGGACTCGACGTGATAGAGGTTGTGCGCGCTGAACACGACGGTCCGGCCCTCCCGGCTCAGCTCGCGGACGAACTCGATGACGTGGTTGGTCGTCAGCGGGTCCAGTCCCGAGGCGGGTTCGTCGAACACCAGCACCTCGGGGTCGTTCACCAGCGCCCGCGCGATGGCGACTTTCCGTTTCATCCCCTTCGACATGTCGCCGATGCGGCGCTCGCGGTGCTGTAGGTCCAGGCGGTCCAGGGCGTCGTCGATGCGGCGTCGTGCGGTCTCGCGGGGAACGTCGTACAGGTCCGCGAAGAAGCGCAGGTAGCCGTCGGCGGTCATCTCCTCGTACAGCGGGGACTCCTCGGGGACGAACCCCAGCGCCCGCCGCGTCTGGAGACTGCCGGCGTCGTGGCCGGCGACGACGGCACTGCCGCCGGTCGGCTCCACGAGTCCGGTCAGCATCTTCAGCGTCGTCGTCTTGCCCGCTCCGTTCGGCCCGACGATCCCGAACACCTCCCCCGGTTCGACCGTGAACGTCGACCCCGCCACGGCGACGAACCCCTCGTACTCCTTGCGGAGGTCCCGCACCTCGATCATCGCGTGGACGAAGTTCCGGGGCGGAGTTAAACCCCCGGACGGGTCTCAGGCCGCTGTCACGTGGTCGGCGGTCGTCGCTCGCCGCTCGCCGCCGGGGTCAGTGGGTGGGCCGCCAGTACAGCAGGCCGACGGTGACGACGAACACCAGCGTCGAGGTCCACAGTTCGGGAGTGAACGCCGTTAGCGTGCTCGCGCTCACCCCCAGCGTGCCGCTGGCGACCGCCGCGACGACCGGCCAGGTGCAACTGACACAGGAGAACAGCCCCAGCAGGCCCGCGAGCGCGGAGCCGCCCGTGCCGGTCCCCACCCGCAGGTCCAGCACCGTCACGTACAGCAGGTACACGAGCGCCCCGTACCCCACGATCTTGTACGGCGGCAGGGTCACCTGGAGGTACTCCCCGAGGTACACGACGGCGGGCGAGTACCCCGGGGGCAGTCGCGTGGCGACCCGCAGTGACCCCGCCACGTCGAGCGACCCGAAGGCGAGTCCCGGTCCCACCAGTCCCCCGACGTAGGCCAGCACCACGGCGTAGCCCCCGGCGACCCCGAGCGCGACCCGCCGGCGCCGCCGGGTCGCCCCCGGCGGGTCGGTGCGCCACACCGCCAGCAGCGCGACGTCCATCCAGACGAACGGGTACACCAGCGCGAGCACGTCCTCGGCGCCGACCAGCGCCAGGTACCACGCCAGGGCGATCGCCTCCGCGAGGACGAGCGCACCGGCCACCAGTAGCGTCTCCCGTCGTGGCCGGAGGGTCCCCAGCGAGCGCCGTGCCGTCGCCATTCAGACCACCACGGCGTCGACGGCGACGGCGACCAGCAGCGCCCCGAGGTAGGCGTTTGCGGCGTGGAAGGTGCGCATCGCGGCGCGGTCGGTCCGCTCGTGGTGGAGCCGGACGGCGGCCCACAGGAAGACCCCACCGAGGGCGGCGCCGGTGACCGCGTACACGGCGCCCAGACTCGTCGCCGTCCCCAGCGCCGCCGCGCCCACGAGCGTCGCCCCCAGGTACAGGAGGATGTGCTTGCGGGTCACCGCCTCGCCCCGCACCACCGGAAGCATCGGGAACCCGCCCCGCTCGTAGTCCGCCTTGTACGCGAGGGCGAGGTTGTAGAAGTGCGCCGGCGTCCACAGGAAGATCACGCCCGCCAGCAGGACGGCCGGCAGGTCGATCCGCCCGCGGACCGCCGCCCACCCGATGAGTGCCGGCAGCGCCCCCGCCGCGCCGCCGATGACGGTGTTCTGGACGGTGTTCGGCTTCAACACAAGCGTGTACACCACGCTGTAGAAGACGATCGCCGTCAACCCCAGCAGGGCGGCCAGGCGGTTCACCGACAGGAAGGCCGCCAGCGACCCCACCGCGAGCACCGCGCCGAAGGCGGTCGCCCGGTAGACGCCGACCTCGTCGGTGACGACCGGGCGGTCCGCCGTGCGGTTCATCCGCCGGTCGACGTCACGCTCCAGCACGTTGTTGAACGTGCCACTCGCCCCGATCGCGAGCACGCCCCCCGCGAGGGTGGCCGCGACCGTCCGCGGCGACAGCGCCGGGCCAGCGGCCAGTGCCATCGCCGCCACCGCCACCAGACAGAGCAGCCACATCAGCCGTGGTTTCGTGAGCCGCAGGTACGCCCGCACCCGGCTCAGGGCTCGCCCCCCGAGTGACGCCGGTGTGTGCCGTGCCGGCGGCGTCGGGGTGTCGGCACCGTCGTCGCCGGTGTTCGGGCTTCCGTGCCCGTCATCCGCGAGGGTGCCCTCGTGGGCGTTCTCGGCGTCGGCGGTGCGCTCCTCCAGGTGCCAGGTGAGCGCGAGCAGGACGCCGGCGAAGATACCGACCCCGGCGGCGAGGTGCAGGCCAGACAGCGATGCCGGCGTTCCCTGGAGGGCGGTCATCGCGCCGACGCCAACCTGGAGGGGGTACAGCGCCAGCCCCAGGGTCACGGCGGCCCGCACCCGGCGGCTGGCCGGGCGACGCCAGGCGAGAGCGACGGTCCCCAGTGTCAACACGCCGACGACGGCGGCGACGAGGCGGTGCGCCCAGGCGACCGCGAGCGACGGACTCTCCAGAACGGGGCCCTCGCAGACGGGCCAGGTGGGACAGGCGGCGGCGTCGGCGACGGCGGTCGTCGTGCCGGCGATCACCAGGAGGTAGACGCCGACCGCGGTCGCCGACAGCGCCGCGGTCAGGCGGTCCCCACCGGTGCCGGCGACGCCGGACGGTGCCCCGCCGCGCTCGGACCCCTGTCCCGCAGTCACGCCCCCGTGTTACTGCTCGCGGCGTATAGACCGATCGGTTCGGCCGCGCTCACATCCCCATGTCCTCGGCGCCCTCCGGGACGGGGACCTCGTGGACGCCCACGCCCAGGCGCTCGGCGACGTGGTCGAGCGCCATGTCGAAGCCGTAGTATCGCTCCAGTTCGTCACCGTCGGGCGCGGTGCGCACCTTCAGCATCGCGTAGCCGTCGACGTTCTGTGCGACGGCAGCGGTCCGGCCGTCGCGCTCGACGGCCAGTACGCGCTCCTCGTCGGTCTCGTAGTAGCGGGCCTCGACCCCGTCGGCGACGCGTTTCTCGGTCATGTCCCTCGTCGCGTCTCGGGGCAGTCGAAGTTGTCGGTTCCGCTGCCAACGCGCTTATTCAGGCGGGCGGCGAGTCAATGGACATGGACAGCGAGAGCGGCGAGGGAGTCCCCGCCCCGGACCTCGCGGAGGCGGGGTCACACGAGGACTGCGCCGTCTCGACCGGCGTCGACCTGCTCGACGGGATGCTCGACGGCGGCCTGCCCGCACAGCGGTCGACGCTCGTCGTCGGTGGTCCCGGCACGGGCAAGAGTACGCTCGCGATGAACTTCCTCCAGGCCGGCCTCGACGACGGCGAGGAGTGCCTCTACGTCAGCACCGAGCAGACGATCGCCGAACTGCGGGACTCCTTTGCCCCTTACGAGTTCGACCTCGACCACGAGAACCTGACCTACACCAGCGTCCACGCCCGCCCCGGGCGCACCATCGAGGAGGGCGAGACGATCACGCTGCAGAGCCTCGACGGCGAGGAGACGGTCGGCGAGGGGTTCTCGCCGCCGTTCGAGACGCCGTACGTCCGCGAGCACCTCGAACAGTTCACCCCGTGTGATCGGGTGGTGTTCGACTCCGTCTCGGGGCTGGCCGTCGTCGCGAGGGACCAGCACCTGTTTCGCCGGTCGGTGCTCGACCTGATCCGACTGTTCACCGACGAGTTCGGCGCGACGGCGCTTTTCACCGCCGAGGAGACCGGCGACGGCGCCGCGACGCCGCTGCAGTTCACCACCCACGGCGTGCTCCGTCTGCACCGCGAGGAGGTCGCCGCCGACCCCCACCGCTTTCTCACCGTCGAGAAGATGCGCGGCGTCGACCACGACCGCCGCACCGTCGAGATCGAGTTCGACCCCGACGGCGTCACCGCCCGCCCCCGGCGTCGCTCCCAGCCCCCCGCGCTCAAGCAGCACCGCCACGCGCCCGTCGGCATCGACGGCCTGGACGCGCTCACCGGCGGCGGTCTCGTCCGGGACGGCGTCGTCGTGGAACACGACGGCCGCGCGAACCTCGACGCCCTCCTGTCGACGGTGATCGCCGCCGCCCTCGACCGCGGGGAGTCGGTCACCCTGGTGCCGACGACCGGGCTCGGTCCCGACCGCCTCGCCGGGTTGCTCGACGGCCACGGCTACGACCTGGCGGCGCTGCTTGAGGAGGGCCGCCTCGCCGTCCTCGACACCGTCGGCCAGTGGGACCCCGCCGACCCCAGCGTCCACACCGTGTTCGCCTCCCTGGACGCCGCCACCGACACCTTCCAGGCGGTCGACGAGGAGCGACCCGACGGCGCGACGCTCACGCTCCTCGACGTGCCCTCGCTCACGCACCGCCTCGGTCCCGACGCCGTCCGTGATCTGCGCTACTACCTGGGCTCGCGACTCGACAGCGACGACGCCCTGCTCAGTCTGCTCAACCCGGACGTGATCGCCGACGACGTCGCCGCCTTCCACACCGACGCCGCCGAGCAGGTGCTGTGCACCTGGGTCACCGACGCCGGCCTGCAGTACGTCTCCCTGGAGAAGTCGCCGTGTGGCTTCGTCGGCTCCACCTCCCTCGTGGAGTACCGCGAGGACCCGCCGTACGTGGCGGTGCAGTTCCCGCCCGGCGAGCGCGAGACGCCGATGGCCGACGAGCGGTAGTCACACCACACCGACGGCACCGAGCAGTCCGAACAGCAGGTCGCCGTAGGTGAGTCCGACCACGGTGCCGACCGCGAGCGGCACCATGAACGGCAGCCCCGGCGACACCCACACTCGGTCCGCCTCGGCGAGCAGGTCGAGCCCGTCGCGCAACTCCGCCGCCGACGTGCCGTAGGCGCCGCGGTCGATGTCCTCCAGAAACGCCGCCGCACCCCACGGGTCGTCGTACGCCTCGTCGGTCTCGTCTCCCGCGCTCGCCCCGGTGTCGCCGTCTGCGCTCTCCGCCGCCGGCGTGTCCTCGGCGTCGGCAGCCCCGTCCGCGGTGTCGTCCGGTCCGTCCTCGGTCCCGCCCTCTCCCTCCGGCACCCCGCCGTCGGTGATCGCGCCGTCGCCCGGGGGGTTCGGGTCCGTCGGGAGACTGCCGGGGTCACGGAACCGCTCGGGGTCCGCCCGCACCGCCGCCAGGTCGATCCCGCGCCACTGGAGGTACATCCGCAGGGCGTCGAGATCCAGGCCGCGGGCGGTCGAGCCGTCCGCCCGCTCCAGCAGACGCCCGTACGTCTCGGGGATGCGGTCGACCGCCACCGGCCGCCCGAGGAACATGATCGACGTGACGTCACCGCGTGCGGCGTTGTAGACGACGAGACCCAGCGGGTAGGCGGCGCCGACGACGACGGCGTTGGTCAGCGCCGTGAACGGGAACACGCCGACGACGGTGTCGACCACCGGCAGCGACCCCGGCACGCCGAACGACTGGGGCCAGGCGGTGGTGAGGTACTCCGGGTAGGTGGGAAACAGCAGCGCGAGCACCATCACAGCCTTCGCGTCCGCGCCGCCGAACCCGGCGATCCGCCAGAACAGGTACGCTAGTGGTACCACGAACCCCAGCGACAGCCCCGCCCGCACGAGGAACTCCCGCTGGGCGGTAGGATCACCGCCCAGCGCGGTCCAGGCCTCTAAAACGAGCAGGGCGACCCCCAGACCGACCAGCGGGCGCCACACCCGCCCGGGAACGCGGCGAGTCCTCACGTCACGGTAGGCGGCCCAGACGAACACCGGGACGACCACCAGTCGCACCAGGTCGAACAGGTGTCCGCGCGAGGCGACGACGACACCGAGGTCCGGCACGACTCACAGAACGAGCGACACCGGAATGTAGGTTCCGGTGAGAACCGGCTCAGATGACGCGGTTCTGCAGGTAGTCGAGGTGCTTGGCGTTGTAGACGATCTTCACCTCGTCGGCGGCGGGCG
>CAYODS010000084.1:1516-13645 GCA_964402765.1 uncultured Halobacteriales archaeon | reverse complement strand
TGCCGAAGCCGGTCGAACTCCGCGGTCGTGTCCGTCGTCGACCCCCGGAGAACACACGAGTGTTCGGTGCGGCAAGTCCGGTTCGGTGCTCGACCCACTGACCGTCGACATCGTCTCGCTCTCTCTGGTGTTTGGTGTCGGCTTCGCGGTCCACGTCGCGCTGGGGGCGTACCGAGCGGCGTTGGCGGTCAGCGATCCTCCTCGAGGACGCGGTCCCGACGGCCGTCTGTGACACGACCGACTCGGACCCCGTCGCGCTGGGCGGGACCGCCACCCCGGTCGAGGGGTCGGTCAGCGCCCAACTGAGCGGCCGTGACGCCCCCGTCGCCGCCTGGAGGGTCGAGGAGTGAAACGACAGTGGGGCAGGCGAGCTGGCGCGAGGTCGCCCGCGGTGTCCTGGTGGTCCAGTTCACACTCGACGACGCGGCACTCGAACTCGTCGTCGACGAGACCCTCGACGTGGGTCACCCGGTCGTCGTCGTCGGCGAACGGGTTGGGGCGTTTCCCGCGGTTGAAGACCGTCACGTCGTAGTCGTGTGCCAGCAGTTTCTCGACGGTGTGGCGACCGATGAAGCGGGTGCCGCCGATCACCAGCGCTCTGTCCATGCGCCGACGACACCCCTCGGGGAGAAGAGCCTTCGGCGCACCGCGTTGCAGTTCGCGATCTGTCACGCGCGGCGCTACCGGCAGGCGCCCGGAGGTGAACTGCGTTTCAGTATCGCGCCTTACAGAAGTATAGTTCAGATTACACTTATGGGGTACCGGTGCCTGTGTCAGAACGCGATGAACCGGAACACGTCCCCGTACACGACGCACGGCGCGGCAGACACCTCACGGCGGACCCTCGGCGGGGCCGTTCTCACGACGGCGCTTGCGCCGGCGGGCGTCGCGGCCGTCGCGGCTCCCCTGCTCACCCTCGGTGCGGTGCTGGTGGTCGCGGCTGTCGTGCTCACCCCCTCGGTCGTCGAGGCCGTCCGCGAGCGTGCCCGGGCGGGCACGGACGAGAGCGATCCCCCGACGGCGGAGCGGACACCTCCCTCGACCGGCGGGCACGGCGCACCCGCGGACGACTGAGGAGCGCGTCGGTGACCCCTCCGCCTCACGGCCGGGTCCCTCGGACGGGAGCGAGCCCACCTTTTTGTGTTTGTACCACTGGCCGATGAGATATGGAGTACGAGTTACGGAACAAGCCGGCGTACACGATCGTGGAGGTCACGCTGGAGCGTGGCGAGACGATCACCTCGGAGGCGGGCGCGATGGTCTCGCACACCGAGGAGATCACTCTGGAGACGGGGATGGGTGACGAGGACGAGGGCATGCTCTCGTCGGTCAAGGACTCCGTACTGGGCGACGAGTCACTGTTCAGGAACCGGTACACGGCGGAGGGCGGCCGCGGAACGGTCGAACTGGCTCCCTCGACACCGGGTGACGTGACGACGGTCACGCTGGACCAGGACGAACTGTACATGCAGGGCGGGGCCTACGTCGCGTGTGGCACCGGTGTCGACATCGACTCGGAACTCGGCGGGCTCGACACGCTGCTCGGTGGTGAGGGGCTCTCGCTGATCAAGGCACACGGAACCGGTGTGGTGTTCGTCGCCAGCTTCGGTGGGATCGACCAGAAGAAGATCCCGCGCGGTGAGACCCTGACCGTCGACTCGGGACACGCCGTCGCCTGGAACGCGGAGATGGAGTACGACACCCGCCGCGTCGGCGGCTGGAAGGAGACCGTGCTCAGCGGCGAGGGGCTCGTGATGGACTTCACCGGTCCCGGCGTGATACTCACCCAGACCCGGAACTACGACGGGTTCATCACGCGACTCGCGGAGGACCTACCGTTCAGTGGCGGCGACAGCGGCGGCGCCGACATCGAGTTCTGATCCCCGCGGGGCGGGTCCCCGACCCCCGACCGGAGCGTGTGGGGTGATCTCCGTGTCCCTCCGGAGGGGGTCGTGACCCCTCAGGACTCGCGCCACTTGTGACCGCACTCGACGCAGGTGAACAGCCGCACCTGGTAGGAGCCGCCCGGTTTGGGCAGCATCTCGTAGTACGCTCGCTCGCCGTCGCAGTCCGCCGCCGGACAGGGCTCCGCCATCGTCTCGCCGGCGTCCTCGGTCGCGTCGGCCACCGCCGGGGCTCCGTCGTCGCGCTGTCCGTCCTGGGTCGTCATCGCCGCCTCCGACTGCGCGTCCCGCTGGGCCTCGCTCCCACAGGACCGACACACCCACGCGTCGTCCTCGGTGTGCATCAGCGACCCGCACTCGTCGCAGAATCGCATGCCAGATGGAAACACGCGGGGGCAGAAATATGTAGCGTCCGTCCGGCGTGGCGTGGGCGACGGCGTCGACCGTCCCGACCCCGGGCGGGACGTGTGGCGGACGCCCCCGCCCCCCGGCTCCCGCGAGACGGACCGGTAGCCGGACGGCGGTCGGTGGACCGTCCCGTCTCACGGTCCGCCCCGAGTAGGAAGCTTGGAGGGCGTCGGCGACCGAGTGGAGGGCGTGAGTCCCACGGTCCACGAGTTACGGAACGCGATCCGGGCGGCGACCGGCCGGTTCGAGCGGGAGGTCGACGCCTCGTTCACGAAGGAGGAACTGCGGGCGGTCTGCGAGACGCTCGGCGTCGAGGTCGCGGGCCCGGAGCGTCCCTCGACGGGGGAGATGCGCCGGCTGATCCGCGTCCGGGTCGGGATCGCGGCGTCGCCGGAGACGGCCGACGACGGCACGTTCCGGAAGGACGAACTCCAGGCGATCCGCGACGGTTCCCGGCCGTGAGCACTGGGGCCCGAGCGCAGACGGACGGTCTCGGTGACGCGGGAGTACGGGGTGAGCCCGGGCGGAGTACGTGGCCCTGAGGGCCGTCGTGGTCGGCGTCTTCAGTCGGCGTTGAGCGTCTCCGCCTGGTCCTCGACCCACTCGCGGTGCTCACTCGCCACGGCACCGGGCGCGTCGCCGAGCGTCTCCCGTGCGCGATCGACCCACTCCTCGGCGGCCTCGTGGTCGCCGTCCTCACGGCAGGTCTCGACGAGGTGCCCCAGCGTCTCCAGAGCGTCCTGTGGGGCGCCGACCGCCGCGAAGGTGTCGAGGGCGGCCCGCCAGTGCTCGCGGGCGCCGTCCGTGTCCCCGTCGGCGGCGGCGATCCGTCCCTCGAACAGCCGTCCGCGGCCGGCCCACTGGGTCGCCCCCGTCTCCGCGAACGCCTCGGTCGCCCGGTCGGCCCGCTGGCGGGCCGTCTCGATGTCACCGCGATCGAGCGCCAGCCGCCCGGCTGCCAGGTGTCCGATGGCGGTCTCGAGCCGGTGACCGACGGCCTCGACGGTCGACAGCGCGCTCTCGATCCGCTCCTCAGCACGGTCGTGTGCTTCCCGGCGACGGGCGACCGACCCGAGGCCGTGCAGCGCCTTGGCCGCCTCCCGGGGGTGGTCGATCTCCCTGGCGACCGCCAGCGCGCTGTCGTGGTGCTCGCGTGCGCGGTCGAGCGCACCCAGGCGGCGGTCGACCGACCCGATCTTATTGAGACTGTCGGCCTCACGGTGACGGAGGCCGATCTCCTGGCTGAGAGCGAGTGCCTCCTCGTGGTGGTCCCGGGCACGGTGGTACTCGCCGCGCATCCGTGCGACGTGACCGAGTCCGTTCAGTGCGTTCACCTGTCGGCGGGGGTGGTCGATCTCGCGTGCGATGTCGAGTCCCCGCCGGAAGCACTCACGGGCGCGGTCGTGCTCGGCCAGCCGGACCGCCACCAGCCCGAGGTTGTTCAGCCGGACGGCGGTCCCGCGCTCGTCGCCGATCTGCTCGTTGATCTCGAGGCTCCGCTCCAGGAGTTCGCGGGCGCGGTCGTACTCGCCCTTCCGGGCGAACTTCAGCCCCAGGTTGCCCAGAAGCGCCGCCTCGGCGCTCTTATCGCCGACCTCCTGGACGATCTCCAGCGCCCGGCGGTGGTACTCGATGGCCGTGTCGTAGGCACCCTGGTTGCTCGCGACCGCCGCGAAACTGTTGAGCGAGGCGGCCTCGCTCATCGGGTCGCCGAACTCGCGGACGATGTCGAGACTCCGGCGGTGGTACTCGCGTGCACGGTCGAACTCTCCCTCGGAGAACGCGACGGCCCCGAGCTGATTGAGACAGGACGCGACGCCCTGCCTGTCGCCGATCTCTCGCCTGACCTCGAGACTCCGCTCGAGGAGTTCGCGGGCACTCTCGTACTCTCCGCGTTTCCGTGCGACGCGACCGAGGTGGTACAGCGTCTGTGCCGTCTGGCGGCGGTCACCAGCGGCCTCGAACTCCTCCAGTGCCGTCGTGAGATGGGTCTGTGCCCGCTCCAACTCGTCTCGCCGTTCGAGCGCGTGGGCGAACTGGAGCCGGGCCCGTGTCTCGGCGTGTGCCCGGTCGGCGCGTTCGAGGCCGTCCTTTGCGAGTGTCACCGCCTCGTCGTAGTCCCCGCGCTGCAGAGCGACCCTCGAGAGCCCGGTCAGCCGCTCGGCGTCGTCGTCCACCCGGTCGAACGCCGCCTCGGCGCGGTCGAGGTGCCCCCCCGACCGGAACGCCCGACCGAGCCACCCCGGCACCGCGGCGGCCACGTCGTCCGAACAGGCCGCCGGCAGTGCCACGCTGTCACGCTCGCCGTCCCCGAACAGCGGCGCCAGCGTCGGGCGCTCGCGAGCGAGGCCGTAGACCGCCTCGGCGGTCCCGTCGGCCCAGGCACCCGGGTCGTCGGCGACGGTCGACAGCGTCGCCGTCTCGTCCCGGTGACGGGCGATCCGCTCCCGGTGATCGGCGTCGTCCGCCAGCGACAGCACCGCGGTCACGGCGTCACCGAACCGCTCGGCGGCCAGGGAGGGCCCCTCGGCGTCGATCAGAGACTCCAGAAACGCCGTCGACCACGACTCGTGAGGGGTCCGGTAGGCGTCCGTGCTCCCTCCGCGGGCGAACAGCACCTCTCCCTCCAGGCGCTCGGCGGCGGCGTCGACGGCCCCGAACTCGTCGGGGTCGGCGAGCGCGTACAGCGCGCCCGGTTCGACCTCGACCCCGGCGGCGTTCAGCGCGTTCGCCAGCACGCAGACGTCCAGCGCGAGGTCGTCGTCCGCCAGGTCCTCGACCACCCCCGCGGTCGCGTCCTCCAGCGCGGTCCGGTCGGTCGACAGCGGGTCGGCGTAGGTCGCCAGCCGGTGCAACAGGAGGAGCACGGCTCCCGGGGTCCCCTCGTCGCCGGTCGCCGCCGCCTCACGGACCGCCCCGTACAGTCGCTCGACCGGCACGTCGACCGTCTTCCCCGCGGTGTGCTCGAAGTGATCGACGACCCGCTCGACCTCCCGCTCGTCCAGCGACGGCATGGGGACGACCGACAGCCCCGGGACGTCCCCGACCTCTCCCGGTGGGCCCTGCCACTCCCCCTCGCGGGCGTCCAGCAGGAAACTCACCTCGGCGTCGCTCGCTGCCAGTCGCTCGACGGCCTCGAAGACGGCCTCGGCGTCCGGTCGCACCGCGTCCTCGACGACCACCAGCACGTGTCCCCGTGCGACCTCGACGGCCCTCACCAGGTCATCGACCGACTCGAACGGCCGCCCCCGACCGCTCTCCCGGTAGAACACCGGGCCGCGGTCGTCGTCGTACCACTCGCAGGCCACCCGCTTTGCCGTCGTCGACTTCCCGGAGCCGGGCGGTCCGACGAGGACGGTGTCGTCGCCGTCCGCGAGGGCATCGACCAGCGTCGCCGTCAGGGGCCGTCTCTCGCCGTTCTCCGCACCCCTCTCCGTGGTCCGCTCGACGGCGTAGCCGGTGTGGACCTCCGGCAGGGTGAGCCCCGCCCGCCAGGCCGTCGTCGGGTCCGCGACGGGTCGGTCCCGGAAGTACGATGTCGTCAGGCTGACGAACCCCTCTCGCTCCAGGGCCACCGGCAGCCGGTCGTCCGGCGTGCCCACGGCGTCGCGCACCGTCTCGGACGGCCCGCGCTCGGCGTCGGTGTGGAGGGCGTCGGTGCGGTCCCGTGCGTCCTCGCGCACGGCGGCGTACAGCCCCTCGGCCCACCGGACCGCCTCGCTCGTCTCGTTCACGATGGCCCCGTGGACGCCGCCCTGCTCGCCGAAGACGGTGACGTGGACGGTCGTCTCCTCGCTCTCTCCGGGGCCGTCACCCAGGGCCACCAGCCCGAGCGCGAACGGCGGTGGCTCGGCGACCAGCAGGCGGAACTCCTCAGCCTCGGCCATGGCGGCGGTCTGACGCGGGAACTCCGCCCGCAGCGTCTCTAGCACCTCGGGTGCGACGACGAGTTCGGCGGGACGGCCCTCCGTGACGACGTGCTCGTACAGCAGCCGGACCTGCCTGGAGTCGTCGAGGGCGGGCAGCAACGCGCGGTAGCAGGCGGCGTCGGTGAGGTCCTCCTGTAGGCCCTCCTGTGGCCGGTACGGCGCCGGGTCGGCGGCGAGGACGGCCTCGCCGCCCGTGACCGCCGCCGGCTCGACCGGCGCGTCGTGCGGCAGCGGCGCGAGCACCGCCTCGGCGTCCACGATGTCGTCGAGGTGTGTCTGAAACGTCGAGAGTCGTTCCAGCGCGAGCTGGCCGGCTATCGTCGCCGTGAACCCGTCGTCGCCCCGGCGCACCAGGTCCACCCCGGTGAGGTCGTCGACCGCACGGTTGATCGTCGACCGGGAGTGGTCCATCTCGTCGACCAGGTCACGCTTGTACGCTGGCGCCCGCGCCAGCCGCCGGAGCACGTCGAGTCGCTTGCGGAGCACGTCCGTCTTCTCGGACTCGAAGTGGTCGGCCCCGTCCGGGATGTCGTCCATCGACACTCCTGTTTCCGCGTCATGGACTTAACTATTGGAGCGACGAACGGTCCGCGCAATCTGACGGTCACGGCCCGTCTAGACAGTTAGCCCGCCGTTACAGGCCGGCGTGTGCCCTCGCCCCGGGTGATGAGACCTGACGGTGGAGCGCGCGGACCAGCGACGGCCGGCGGCACTCTCGAGAGAGGCCGCCGTCACCCGGTGTCGACCCTGCTGCTCGTGACGGTCCTGGTCGCCTGGCCGGTGACGGGGGCAGTCGCGGGCGGTCCCGTCCCCTCCGGTGTCCGGACGACGGACACGGGGGCCGGGTCGCCGGCAGAGCCTCTCTCCCGGGCGGCCCCGACGCCACAGGAGGAGGACTGCGTGGTGTCGTCGTCGGGCGCGTATCCGGACAACTTCGAGGTGACGTGTGTGGTGCGGGACGGCAACGAGTCGATCCGGGTCGACGCCAGCGGCGGCTGGGCGTACGCGGTCTACATGAACGCCTCCTCGACGGTGTCGGTCCCGAACCTCGACTACCCCGGCGGCGGGGTCCAAACCGAGCGTGTTGGCCCGGGAGAGCTCGGCGTGATCGGCGCGATCTCGGCGCCGACGGCACCGACGGAGGCGATCGCCTCGGCGTGGCGCTCGCAGCTGCAGGTCCCCTCGGACGAGGTGGGGCTCGTCGGCCAGTCGGGGCTCAGGGCGATCCCCGCCGGCCGGGACCCACCACAGTTCCGGTTCTTCGCCGAGCGGTCGTTCTCGGCGTCCGTCCAGCCCGACCCGGGCACCTACCGGCTCCGGCTCGTGGCCTACGAGACCACCCCGCCGCTGGTCTACCAGCCGGACGGGAGTACCACGGACGTGCTCCGCGATCAGACCATCCGCGCCATCCAGAACGCGCCGACGAAGGCCGCGACCGTCGTCGTGGACGTGGGCTGTGAGTCGGAACTCGACACCGAGCGAACCCGGGCGAAACTGTTCGACCAGCAACAAGACGTCCGCGCGGAGACGAAGCAGGCAGCGGCAGACTACCGCGAAGGACGGCAGACGGGCGGCGAGGCCGGCGCCGACGCCGCGGCCAGCGGCAGTCCGAACGGCGCGATGACCGCTGACCTGGCGGGGACCGGCGAGGGCGGACCGAGTGGCGCACTCGAAGCCGCCAGGAGCCGGGAGTCGTCGATGAGTTCGGCCTTCGGTGCACTCGACGAGATACAGGCGGCCTACGAGTCGGGCAAGCGCACGGTACGTGAAGGCGCCGACGAGATCCTGGATCGTTGGGCGCGGATCCCCAGAGAGGACGCCACAGAGGCGGTCACCGGGGCACTGGCCGAGGAGGGCGTCTCGCCACCCGCCGGGAGCGGTCTCGACCTGGAGGACTACGTCTCAGTCGGGGCACAGCGGAGCCAGCGTGACGGGTTCGGACGGGGTACTCGTACCGCACGGATCCGGATCGGCCCGAACGGCAACATACTACCGACCCCGGAGAACCTGCCCGACGTCAACCCCTGTGAGGACGAGTACCTACAGAAGTCCTCGGAGTGGCTCAAGCTGGAGTTCTACAAGTTGCCCAACGGCGACTACGACGTACAGGCCCAGCGGGTCGACGTCGCGACCTCCGAGATCACCGACGCGGAGTACGTCGGCTGGAACGAGCGAAACACCGACATCGGTGAGTTGGTCGGCAACGGCATCGACGGCGTCGGCGGCGTCGCGGGCGCCACCGACGGCACCGTCTCGGGCGAGTCGGGCGAGTCCGAGCGCGTCGTCGACTCGGTCGACTCCGGCGAGGCCGACGCGACGGAGACAACAGGCGACGAGGGCGAGGACGACTCCGGGGACGACCCCCCGCCCGACGAGGGCTCCGCGGGCGGAGACGGTGATGGCGACGCCGACCCGGGAGGTGAGGGCTCGTGACCCGCCTGCCGTCTGTGCACGGACGAACGCTCGCGGTCGTGGCCGTCGCGCTCGTGCTCGCGCTGGCGGGCTGTAGCTTCGCGGGCGACGACCCGGCCACGACGACCACGGACGGGCCGGGCCCTGGAGCCGACGGCGGAGACGGCGGCGTCGGGGCGATAGACAGCCTCGCGGACGTGGCGGCGGTCGGTGACGACGCCGCGCCGGAGTCGTTCACGATCACCTCGAACACCCGGGTCAGCGACGACGACGGGGCGGTGATCGAGAACCGGACGATCCAGGTCGCGGACGGGACGGCGTTCACCGAGACACGCCGACAGGTCACCGGGACGAACGAGTCGGTGACGGTGACGGAGACGTACACGGCCGGGAACGCGACGTTCCTGCGGCACACGGGTCCGGGGACCGAGACGAGCACGTACGAGCGGCTCCCACGCTCGGAGACGGGCCTGCCGGGGGTGGCCGCGCTCGCCGAGCGGTTCGAGTTCGAGCACGAGCGGACCGACGGTGGTCACCGCTTCACCGTCGACTCTCCCGACCAAGTCGCCGAGGACACCTTCGACGGCGAGGTCCGGAACGTCTCGGTCGTCGTGATCGTCTCCGAGGCTGGCGTCGTGACCGAGCTCCGGTACGACCTGGTGGTCGTGACCGACGACGGTGTGATCGAGTACCACACCGACCGCGTCGTCACCGACCGGGGTTCGACGACGATCTCCGCCCCCGACTGGCTGGCGGAGGCCAGACAGCGGACGCCGCCGGTCTGAGACGGCACCGCCCCGCCGAGTGCCGTCCCGGCCCGGCCCGGAAGACGGTGGCCGGCTCCAGACACGTAGCGCCGGGAGTTAGCTACCGAGGTGTCGAACGGGCGACCGATGCCGAGCCAGTCCAGTCGTGAACCGGACACGGACGTCCGGACCCGTCGACAGTACCTCGCCGCCATCGGCGCCGCGGGCACCGTCGCAGTCGCGGGCTGCAGCGGTGGCGGTGGTGGTGACGATGACGACGACGGAGCGTCGGGCGACGACGACACGCCGACGGACGACACCGGAGCCTCCCCGTCGACAGACGACTCGGGTGACGGCGGGTCCGGCGGTGACACCGCGACACCCACCTCGACCGGCGAGGAGTCGACACCGACGACCGACGGGTCCGCCCCGAGCGGCTGTCCCTTGGGCTCGCTCGAGTACGAGCGCCGCGAGATCCCGATGACCGTTGGCGAGCCGGTCGCGTCCTGCGAGGTTCCCGCCTCGGGCCCCGAGGTGCTCTCGAGGCCGGGACGGCTGACCATCGACTTCGGCGCCCAAATAAACGTCTCGTCACGTGCGTTCCCGAACAGGAGCGTGGCGGACCGCGCGACGGAACCGAGAGAGCAGCGCGACCTGGTGACGGTCACGAACCTCTACGACCGTCCCTCGGACACCTTCGTCGTGTCGGACCCGGACGGGGCGATCCCGAGCCTGATCAGGGTCTCCCTGCCCTCCTCCGGGGGGACGGTCGGCGTGGCGGTGTCGCTGGTCGGGGAGCGAGAGTGTGCGAGCGCGATCCAGGACAGGGTCGTCACCACCGCCCAGGTCGTCTGAGGACGCCAGCCGTGTGGCCCTCACGGGACGCAGCCTCGGGCGACGGCGCTCGCCGTTCGTGTCGGCTGTCTTATGATCGTGTCACTCGGTGACCGAACGTGTCGGACGCTGGCATATCGGGTGTTCCCGAGTCTCTGTCGGGTATGCGACGACGAACCCAGCGGGACGACGGCGCGGCGACGACTGGTCGGGTGGTCTCGGGAGGTGACCAGTCGTGAGCGAGGAGACGGGGCACGGGGCACCGTGGCACGGTCGGCGGCCCACGGTGGCCGTGCCCGGGAGCGAGGGGCCACCGACCGACCCGGACGGCGCCACGTCCGGCGGCGAGTCGACGACCGACGGACCGGTGACCGCCCGACGGATCAACAGCCTGCTGCTGTCGCTCGGCGAGACGGTCGCCGAGACGCGGCGCCGCGGTGCCGCCGAGCGGGCCACCTGCGAGGGCCTCGTCGACTCCGGACTGTACCGCAGTGCGTGGGTCGGCGTGCGAACACCCGACGGTGAGGGGCTGGTCGTCCGCGCCAGCGCCGGTCCGGACGACCCCGGCCGGACCGGCTCTGACGTCGACGCCGACGCCGCGGCTGGCGTACCCCCGTGGGCGACGGCGTTGCGGAGCGGTGCCGTCCAGGTGGCCGACGTGGCCGACCTGGCGGGGGTGGACTGGCCCACCGAGGTCGCGGAGGGGTCGGTGGCGGCGATCCCGCTGGGCCGTGGTGACACCGTCGACGGGGTGCTCGTGGCCCACACCGAGCGGCGAAACGCCTTCGGGGAACTGGAGCGAAGCGGACTGGCGGTCCTTGGGACCACGCTGGGGCTCACCGTCGACGCCGTGCGGAGCCGTGAACTGTTCTTCGCCGACAGCGTCGTCGAGATCGAACTCCGGATCGCGGACTCCGCATCGCTGCTCGCTCGGGTCTCCGGAGCCCACGCCTGCCGGCTCTCGCTCGAGGGGTACGCCGCCAGCGGTGACCGGTGGCGGCTGCAGTGTGACGTGACGGGTGCCGACCCCGCGGTCGTCGCCGATGCACTCACCGAGGACCCGGACGTCGAGCGGTGTCGGGTCGTGATAGAGCGCTCCGACGGAGGTCGCCTGGAACTCGAGACGGCGGACGTGTTGCTGCTGGGCCGGACCGCCGTCGCGGGCGCCACCGTCGAGTCCGCGTTCGCCGACCACGGTGCCTGCCGCGTCACCCTCCAACAGCCCGCCGCCGGTGACGCCTGCGAGACGGTCGCCCGGCTCCGGGCCACGTTTCCCGACCTCGACTTCCTCTCGCTGCGCGAGGTCGACCACGGACCGACACAGCCCGCCGTCGTCGGCGGTGTCCTCGACGAACTGACCGACCGGCAGCGGGAGGCTCTCACCGTCGCCTACGACGCCGGCTACTTCGAGTGGCCCCGCGGTAAGACCGCAGAGGAGATAGCCCCCGAACTCGGGATCACCTCACCCACGCTGCACTGGCACCTCCGCGAGGCACAGCGCCGGCTGCTCTCGACGCTCCTCGAGGACGACCCGGGGCGGTGAGCGCCCCCCGGTGACTGGCGCGGGGCGCTCTCGCCCAGACGGATGGTCCCCCGGACGATTCAACCTGTCTAGACCGGGTCTTTACACACGGACACACCGAGGTAACGAACTATGTCCGACCAACACACCGACGAGACGAGTGACGGATACAGTCGGCGACGGTACCTCGCCGCGGTCGGCGCTGCGGGAACGGTCGCGCTGGCCGGCTGTAGCGGCGGCGGCGGTGGCGGTGACGGCAGCGACGGTAGTGACGGCGACGGTAGTGACGGCGACGGCGGTGACGGTAGTGACGGCAGCGACGGCGGTGACGGCAGCGACGGCGACGGCAGCGACGGCGGCGGCAGTGACGGCGG
>CAYODS010000084.1:0-1416 GCA_964402765.1 uncultured Halobacteriales archaeon | reverse complement strand
GCGACGACCAGACGTGTCCCTCGCCGCCGTTCTCGTTCGCCGAGTACGGCGCCGTCTACCCGATGACGGAGGACACCGACCCGCTGATCACCTTCGAGGCGCCGGAGGGTGACGGGTTCACCGCGACGGTCATCAACCAGGAGTGGAGCCTGGAGTACGGACCCCGCCGCAACCGTCTCAGCGTGCGGCCCGAGCGCGTGGACGGGACCATCGAGGAGGCGGTGAACACCGGGGTCTCGACGGACCTCAGCGACCAGTACGACGTTCCCCAGGGCGCACGGGTCCTCGCGGGAGCGAGTCCTGAAGACGTCATCCCGCTGCTGCGGGTACTGCTGCCGACCGAGAGCGACGGCGAGTTCGTCAGAGTCCGGATCGGCCTCACGAGCACGCAGAACTGTCCCGAGGTCGCCGAGACCGTCCAGGACCGCATCGTCGACTCGGTCGCCCTCGCCTGACCGGCGGCGTCTCGACGGTACCGGCTGGAGTGACGGGTCTGGCGAGGACTCCAGCGTCCGTCTGGGGACACCGAATCACCACGGAAACCTGCGGGGCACGGACTCCGACTCCACCAGGGGAACACGACGCTGGTCCACGGGTTCGAGAGACCCGTCTCAGAGATGACGGGGAGCGAGTCGGGCGACCGGTGTTCGACGGACGGTTTCACCCGCCCCACGAACCACGCTCCCGCGGAGACTCGAAACTCGTGTGGCGTCCAAAGAGGGGTCGGTGACACGTCTCTGCCGACGGGAATCTGCGACGCTCTGTATGTCTCCAGTCCACGGGTCGTCCGGGGTACGGGAGACCCGCACGTCGGGTCTACTGGTGACGGTCCCGGCGCTCTGGGGCACAACACAACAGTAATTCCGTCGCGACGGGCACACCCGACGTGGCCCTCGGACTCCGGAGCGTGCGCCCCGACCTCCCGCCCGCGAGCGTCCTGAAGTACTACCTGTACAAGTCGACGACGGCGGTGGAGTTCTACCGGCCGATCATGTACCTCTTCTTTCTCGCGCAGGGGCTGGACTTCACGCAGATCGCCGTCCTGGAGGCGATCTACAACCTGACGACGCTGGTGGGCGAGATCCCGACGGGGTACGTGGGTGACCGGCTCGGGCGGCGCGACAGCCTGCTCGTGGGCACGCTGCTCATCGCGGTCACGCTGCTCGGGATCGGGCTGTCGGGGTCGTTCGCCTCGCTGGCGGTGCTGTACGCCCTCTGGTCGACGGGGTACAACTTCCGCTCGGGCAGCGAGGACGCCTGGCTGTACGACACGCTCACCGACGACCTCTCGGAGGACGAGTTCACCCACGTCCGGGGGCGTGGCGAGTCGGTCTCGCTGGGGGTCGGCGCGGGCGCGGCGGTCGTCGGCGGCTACCTCGGCAGCCTGGACCTGTCGTACCCGTGGTTCGTCGCCGC
>CAYODS010000083.1:0-13774 GCA_964402765.1 uncultured Halobacteriales archaeon | reverse complement strand
AGCGGGGCGGGGGCTTTCTGGGTCCGCTCGTCAGTAACGACAGCGTTTGAGAGCAGCGGGGCGGGGGCTTTCTGGGTCCGCTCGTCAGTAACGACAGCGTTTGAGAGCAGCGGGGCGGGGGCTTTCTGGGTCCGCTCGTCAGTAACGACAGCGTTTGAGAGCACCGGGGACGGGGCTTTCTGGACCTTCACAACGACGGTAGCATCTGAAACCAACGGACCAGAAGCGCCCACACCGTCGCGTCCCGGCGACCTAGACGTGAGCGGAGTGCCCACCAGTTATGAGCCGCGAGCGAGTCCACTCGCCCATGTTCGACGAGATAATGGAGAAGTTCGAGGACTCCCCGAGCCAGCAGGCGGTCATCCGCCTGTTGCTGGAGCGGGGCTTCTCCGTCAGCGACGAGGGCCGGGTGGTCTCGGGGGGCATCGAGATCCCCAACACCGGCATCGCCCGGGAGATCGGCGTCGACCGCCGGGTGGTCGACGCCACCACCGACGCCATCCTCGCGGACGAGGAGTTGCGACCGATCTTCCAGAACATCTCCTCGATCCCCTCGCTGATGGACCTGGCGCCCGTCCTCGACCTCACCGTCCTCACCGTGTTCGTCGACGACCCCGCCGAGGAGGGGATCATCGCCGGCGTCACCACGCTGCTCGCCGAGCGGGACGTCTCGATCCGCCAGGCGGTCAGCGAGGACCCCGAGTTCACCGACGAACCGCGTCTCTACCTGGTCATCGACGGCGACCTCCCCGGCGACCTGATCAACGAGATCCGCGACCTGGGGTACGTCCGCCGGCTGGGGATCCAGTGAGCGACGAGGCCGGTCCCGGCGCCGACCCGGGCGATCGGGAGCCGTACCGCACCGTCGCCGGTCCGGGAGAGACGCGGTTCGAGGTGCGGGGTTCTGCGTTCTACGGGTTCGTCGACACCGCGCGCGACCGGCAGGCGGCGGAGGAACACGTCCGGCGGGTGCGCGAGGAGTACCCCGACGCCACCCACGTCGTCCCCGCCTACCGGGTGCGGGCGAGTGTGCTGCGAGAGTACGCCGACGACGACGGCGAGCCCTCGGGGTCGGCGGGCGACCCGGCGCTGAACGTCCTCGAACAGCGCGAACTGGAGAACGTCGTCGCCGCCGTCGTCCGCTACTACGGCGGGACGAACCTCGGCGTCGGCGGGTTGGCACGGGCCTACTCGCGTGCGGTGGCCGACGCCGTCGACGACGCCAGCGTTGTGACCGAGCGCCCCCACGTCGCGGTGCGGGTCGAGGTGGGATACGACGACTCCGGCACCGTCCGCTCCGCCCTGGAGAGTGCCGGTGTCGAGTTCGACGCGACCTACGAGGAGCGAGTCGTCTTCGCGGTGCGGGTGCCCGTCGCCGAGCACGAGTCACTGCTGGAGGAGGTCCGCAGTGCCACGAGCGGCCGCGCGGAGATCGACGCGGAGGACGAGTGAGCCCCGTGGGAATCAGTGCGTCGCCGCGGTCTCCGGCGCCGAGGAGGCGTCGGTGTTCTCGTCGTCCTCGTCGTTCAGGACCGAAAGCGTCAGCAGCCCACCGGCGACGGCGCCGTAGACGACGGCGCCCGCCTGGTACGCGACCGTCCCCTGGGTGAAGGCGTCCGCGAGCGGGAACCCGGCCAGCACCACCACGAAGAGCAGCACGCCGGGGTCGCGGTCGAGCAGGCCCCACTGGTCGATCGTGTCGCGCCAGGCGTAGGCGGCGAGAGTCAGTGCCGCACCGGCGGCCGGACCGGTGACGAGCAGTCCGAAGAACTCCACGAGCGTGTCCGCCGGGGCCACGATCGCCATGACGAGCGCGAGGACCGCCAGCACCGCCAGCAACCGTGCCGGACTGTTCGTGTAGTCGAACATCGTGATTTCCGTTACCCGCTACGGGATAATAAATTATCTGTGAACTGCGCTTCTGATTGGAAAGTGATACGTCGCTCGCCGGGCGGGGAGCCGAGCGGACGTGCCGCGACCCGAAGGTACATTGGCCGCCACTCGGTTGCGGGGCCATGAGCGATCGCGACGCCGGAGACGGCGCGTCTCCGGGCGACGACGGAGCAACAGACGACGGTGCGCCAGAGGAGACGGATCTGGTGCGGGCGACCGACTACCGCGAGGTCGTCCAGGTGGAGTCCCCCCGTCTCCACCCGGACGGCGACCGGGTGGCGTTCGTGCGACGGGTACCCGACGGCGACGACTCCTACGAGGCGACGGTGTACCTCGTCGACGCCGAGGGCGGCGAGCCCCGGCAGTTCACCGTCGCGGAGGGCGAGGACAGTCAGCCGCGGTTCTCGCCGTCGGGCGACCGCCTGGCCTTCGTCAGCACCCGCGGCGCGGACGACGACCGCCCCCAGTTGTGGGTCATGCCGACGACCGGCGGTGAAGCCCGGCAGGTGACCGACGTGGTCGGCGGCGTCTCCGCGATCGAGTGGTCGCCCGACGGCGAGCGGATCGCCTTCGTGCAGTCCCGCACCGCCGAGGACCGCGAGGCCGGCCGCGACCTCAGCGTCGAGGACCACGAACCGGCGCCGCCCGACCCGAGGGTGATCGACCGGACGATCTACCGCGCCTTCCAGCGGTACACCGACGGTCGCCGGAGCCACGTGTACGTCCTCGATCTCGACGGCGTCGAACCGGCTGACGACCCCGAGGACGCCCTCACCCGCGTCACCGACGGCGAGCGGGACTTCGCCGCGCCCGCCTTCGGCGACGGCGACACGCTGTACTTCGTCGGCACGCCCGAGGACGTCGAGGACCCCGACGACAGCCTGCAGCGGGAGGTGCTCGCCCACGACCTCTCGACGGGCGACCGCGAGCGGGTGGTGCGGACGACCGGCTACGTCGCCTCGCTCACGGCGGCCACGGACGGCCGGGTCGTGTACCCCTCCGTGCCCGAGCAGCGGGCGACGATGCAGCAGGTCGAGTTGAAACTGTACGACCGCGACGCCGAGACCGAGCACACCCTCACCGAGGAGTTCGACCGCACGCTGGCCTACGAGGCGGCGCCGGAGTGGGGGCCCGACGAGGAACACGTCTACTTCGTCACGCCGGACCGAGGATCAGTGCTCGTGCGCCGGGTCGCACCTGGAGAGACGGTCGAGACGGTCGCCGGCCAGGGCGTTCACGTCGACGGCGCCTCGCCGGGGCCGGCGCCGGCCACGACGCGTGCCGACGGGGGGGACGACGACGCGGACTCCGACGTGCGCGTCGCGGTCACCGGCAGCGCCGTCGACCGGCCAGGCGACGTGTTCATCGCCGAACCGGGAACGGAGGGCGAGTACGACCCGTGGGTCGAGGCCGACGCGGTCGGCACCGGGTCGGGCGCGGAGCCGACGGGGTTCGGCCTGCGTCGTCTCACCGACGTGAACGGCGACTACCTCGGGGAGCGGGACCTGGGCGCACCGGAGTCGCTGGTGTTCGAGGGGCCGGACGGGCCGGTGCAGGGGTGGCTGCTCACGCCGCCCGCGGCGGCGGTCGCGGAGCGCGACGGTGAGGGCGGTGACAACGCCGGCGTCGACACCGACACGGAGCACCCCCTGATCGTGGAGATCCACGGCGGTCCCCACGCGATGTGGTCGACGGCGGGGACGATGTTCCACGAGTTCCGCACGCTGGCCGCCCGTGGGTACGCGGTGTTCTGGTGCAACCCGCGTGGCTCGACGGGGTACGGCCAGGCGTTCGAGGCGGCCATCGAGCGCGACTGGGGGGCGACGACGCTGGCGGACGTGGAGGCGGGACTGGACGCGGCGCTTGCGGCCGCGCCGGTAGACGAGTCGGAGGTGTACGTCACGGGCGGCTCCTTCGGCGGGTTCATGACCGCCTGGGCGGTGGGCCACTCCGACCGGTACCGTGCGGCGGTCAGCCAGCGCGGCGTGTACGACCTGCCAGGGTTCTACGGGACGAGCGACGCCTACCGTCTCGTGGAGGACGAGTTCGCGCTGCCGTGGGCGAACCCCGACCTCGTCCGCGAGCAGTCACCCTCCGCCGCCGCCCACGGGGTCGACACGCCCACCCTGTTGATCCACAGCGACGAGGACTACCGCACCCCGGCGAACACCGCCGAGCAGTTCTACCGGCACCTCCGCAAGGTCGGCACGGACACGCGGATGGTCCGCTACCCCCGCGAGGGCCACGAGCTGTCCCGGTCGGGCGAACCCGCCCACGTCGTCGACCGGATCGAGCGCATCGTCCGCTGGTTCGACGGCTACTCCGACTTCTTCGACGCCCCCCGGGCGTTGGACCGCGACCGGAACGACGGGCTCTCGGCGGGCGAGGACGCTGACGACGAGTAGCCGACGGATCGACCGCCGTTTCGACAGCAGATAACCGCCGGCGCGTCCACTCGCCGCCACGCGGATCTCGACTCGAAGGGCGGGGGTTGTGTACTGTTCTCACACCAACGGTTGGCACGCGAGTGACGGCTCAGGTGGTGCGGAAGGCGCGGTCGCCGGCGTCGCCCAGGCCGGGGACGATGAAGCCGTCGTCGTCGAGGCGGTCGTCGATGGCGACGGTGAGCAGGTCGGCGCCGGGATGTTCCTCGGCGACGCGGGTGACGCCCTCGGGGGCGGCGACGGCCGACAGCGCGATCAGGTTCTCCGGGTCGGCGTCCTCGGTGACGTGCTCGATGACCGCCGCCATCGTCGACCCGGTCGCGAGCATGGGGTCGGCGACGATGACGGTGTCGGCGGGGTCGATGTCGGGCAGTTTCACGTAGTCGATGCTGATGGGGAAGGTGCCGTCGGCGTTGCGCCCGGCTTCCTCGTCGCGGGAGGCGGAGATGACCCCCTGCCGGGCGCGGGGAAACGCCTTCAGCAGGCCCTCGACGAACGGCGTCGCCGCCCGCAACACGTTGACGATGACGACGTTACCGATGCCTTTCACCCGCTCGCCGGTCGTCTCCGCCAGCGGCGTCGTGATGGAGACGTACTCGGTCTCCATGCGACCGTCGATGATCTCGTAGCCACACACCCGTCCGAGTTTCACCAGACCCTTGCGGAACTCCACCTGCTCGGTCTCGACGTCGCGGATCTTCGAGAGAGTGTCCTTCGCCAGGGCGTGCGTGACGAGGTGGGCGTCGCCGCGCTCCTCGATCGTCATACGATCCACCCGGGCCAGGCGACACCTATAGGTTGCCGATCCCGCCGTGGCGGGCCACCGCCGGATCGCGGCCGACCCCGGCGGACACGCTTATCAGTCGTCGGCGCGATCTACGGGTGAGCGATGGAGTTCGAGGAGAGTGTGTCGGGCTTCGAGGTGCGTGGCCCCTGGCAGGACGTCGTCGAGCACGGCGACCGGGTCACGCGGGCCCTGGAGTCGGCGGGCGCGGACGAGGCGTACCCCGACGCCTTTGAGGAGTGGGAGGAGTGGCGCCCCCGGCCCGCCGAGAGCGGTGACGAGGAGATCCACGACCGCACCGCGAAACAGGCCGCCGTCGACGAGGGCGAGGGCGAGCGGGCCGGCGAGAGTCCCGGCGACGACATCCGGACGGCGGGCGAGCGGCTCGCGGACTCCTACGAGTCTCTGGAGGACGACGACCGCGAGGGCGCCGTCGAGCGCTGGCGGGAGTCACTCGACTACGTCGCCCGCGCGGCCGACTCGGCCGGTCGCAAGGCCGTCCGCAGCGTCGAGGGAGCCGTCTACCGGCACGTCATGACCCAGCTCGCGCCGTACTACTTCGACAACGGACTCGTCAGCGCCAACCTCCAGCAGGGCGCCGGCGACGACGAGTTCGTCTTCGAGGTGGACGTGAACGACGACGACCTCCGCGAGACGGTCCGGGACCGCCTGCGGGAGTACGCCGACACCGTCGACCGCTGGCACGTCCAGACCGAGACCGACACCGAGACCGCCGAGGCGGCCGAGGGCGTCGAACCGCCGGAGAACGACGACCCCGGGATGCCCGTCGACTGACCCACGTCGTCAATCCGGTGTCCGCGCGCCCGGTCAGCGCGGGTGACCGCCGTCGGTCTCCGCGCCGGTCGCCTCCTCGGAGTCGGGGGCGACCTCCTCGGGCACCGCCTCGGTCTCCTCGCCGTCAGACTCGACGACGCGCTCGCCGGTCTTCGTGACGCGGGCCTTCATGATCCGGGTGTTCTCGACCGACTCGACGCGGATACGGACGTTCTCGTAGGTGATCTCCTCGCCCTCCTCGACGAGGCGACCGGCGCGGTTGAACACGAAGCCGGCGATCGTCTCGAACTCCTCGCCCTCGGGGATCTCCACCGCCAGGGCCTCGTTGACCTCCTCGATGTTCACCTCGCCCTTCACCACGACGGTGTCGTCCGCGAGGAACTCGATGGGCTCCTCCTCGCCGCCCTCGAGGATCTCGCCGACGATCTCCTCGACGACGTCCTCCATCGTCACCAGCCCCTCGGTGGTGCCGAACTCGTCGATGACGATCACCATCGGCATGCGGTTCTCGCGCATCTCCGAGAGGAGTTCGTCGACGTTCTTCGACTCGGGGACGTGCAGCGTCGGCTCGATGAAGTCCTCGATGGAGACGTCGCCGTTGCTGCCGTAGTCAACCTCCCGGACGAGTTCGCGGAGGCTGACGACGCCGATGACGTTGTCGAGGCTGTTATCGTAGACGGGCATGCGGGTGTGGCCGGACTCGATGCAGCGCTCGATCGCCTCGGCGGGGGAGGCCTCCTTCGGGACGGCCTCCATGTCGAGGCGTGGGGTCATCACCTCCTTCGCGATGCGGTTGTTGAACCGGAAGATGCGCTGCAGCATCTCCCGTTCCTCCTCCTCGATGACGCCCTCGCGCTCGCCGGTCTCGATCATGTCCTGGATCTCGTCACGGGTGACGTAGGAGGTCTCTATCGCCGACCGACCGCCGGTCACCTTGTTCACCACCCGGGTGAGGTAGTCGAACACCAGGATGAGCGGGTACAGCACGTACTCGGAGACCTTCAGCGGGCGAGCGATCCGCAGCGCCCAGGACTCGCTGTTCTCGACGGCGTAGGACTTCGGGGCGGACTCGCCGAACAGCAACACCAGAGCGGTGATCCCGAACGTGGAGGCCAGCACGGCGAGGCCCTGGTCGTTCAACAGCAGCGCCAGCAGCCCCGTCGCGATCGAGGACATCGCGATGTTGACGAGGTTGTTGCCGACGAGGATGGTCACCAGCAGGCGGTGGGGATTGCTCTTCAGTTCGTCGACGGTGTCGGCGCCGGGCCGGCCCTCCTCGACCAGCGCGTTGACGCGGTGGTCCGGCAGCGAGAACATCGCTATCTCCGAGGAGGAGAAAAACCCCGACAGCGCGATGAGGAGGACGATGACGACCGCGCCGATCCCGAGGACCACGTCCTGCGGGAGGTCGACGAGGCCGGCGCCGAACTGTGCGACCACGGCAGTCGTCACAGGGGTCCCCACGAGCGTCCACAACCCCATGAACACCCCAGGTTGCCAGTCACGGAAATTAACTCTTGTGTCACCACCGTCGCCGGCCCGGGCGACCGCTGGCACGGCACGGGCCGCCGCGGGCGACACCCTTACCGCGCTGGTCGCCGTCCTCGTGGTATGGCCAGCACACCACGCGACACCCCCGACACGGAGGCACCGGCGGTCACGCTGTACCGACTGCAGGCGTGTCCGTTCTGCGAGCGGGTGGTCCGGGCACTGGAGGCCCACAACCTCGAGTACCGCTCGCGGTTCGTCGAACCGATGCACTCCGACCGGAACGTCGTCAAGCGACTGACCGGCAAGCGGACCGTCCCGGCGATCGTCGACGAGTCGACCGGCGTCACGATGAGCGAGAGCGCGAACATCGTCGAGTACGTCGAGAACACGTACGGGACTGGCGATCGCGAGGCCAACGACGACGGAGGCGAGTGAGATGGTCGACTTCAACGTGGTCGAACTGCCCGAACCCGACGCGGTCGGTGAGGGTGACCTGGCGCCGGACTTCACGCGGCCGCTGGTCAACAAGGAGTTCTGGGAGGACGCCACGCTGTCGGCGTTGCTCGCCGACGGGCCGGTTCTCCTCGTGTTCCACTCGATGGACGGCGCCTTCCCGTCGACGTACGTCTGGAACGAGATTCGCGACCGGTCCTGGGAGCAGTACGCCCCCGAGGTGATCGGCGTCTCCGTGTCGGACCCGTACGCCCACAAGCGACTCATCGAGGAGCGCGGGATGCCGTTTCGCCTGTTCTCGGACCCGCGCAACGAGGTCGCCCGCGAGTACGGCGTCGTCCACGACCTCGACGGGATGACCGGCGTCGAGGAGCCCCGACCCGCCGTCTTCCTGGTGAACCAGGACCGCCGCGTCGAGTACGCCTGGGTCGCCGAGGAGTGGCCCGCCTTCCCCGACTACGACGAGATCGAGGCCGTCCTCGCAGAGCAGTAGCCCCGCCGCCGACCGGGGTCGGCTCCCGGTTTTTTACCCCGGGCCGTCACAGACCCGGGTATGAGCGAGGACCAGGGCGACGACGCCGCGGACCCGGACGGGGACGCGACGGTGACCGACCCCGAGGCGGAGTTCTACGGGGACGTCGACACCGACAGCGGGGACGACGCCCCGGAGGAGACGGACGCCGACGGGGACGCCACCCCCGACGGGGACGACGAACCAGACGCCAAGGCGGACGAGACCGCGGAACCGGAAGACGAGGCCACCGACGGGGACGACGAGACGGAGGACGTCAACGCCGAGACCGGCGAGGAATCGGCGGACGAGAAAGACGAGGTCGAGGCCGACGACGAAGAGCCGGACGAAGCGGAGCCCGACGCTGACGACGAGGACGGCGAGGATCAAGGGGCGACGAACGACGACGAGGCCGAGGTCGAGACTGAAGACGAGACGGAGGAGGTCGATGCCGACGAGGACCAGATCGAGGCTGACGACGAGACAGAGGAAGTCGAGGTCGAAGACGAACCGGAGGAGGTCGAAGCCGACGGCGAGGACCAGGTCGAGACCGACGACGGGACAGAAGAGATCGAGGCCGGCGACGAGGCAGAGGCCGGAGACGAGACGGATGGAGAGGACGACGTGGCGGTCGCGGAGGCGAGCGAGGACTCAAGCGACGAGACCACCGACGAGTCCCGGAGCGACGAGAGCGGGGAGCCGGAGTCGGGCGACGAGAGCGAGGAGCCCAGTGAGGAGAGCGACGTGGGCAACGAGAGCGAGGAGAGCGGTGGCGAGGGCGGCGGCGGTCGGCCCGAGGAGCCGGCCGCGGCGGCGTCGGCCGAGGGGGAGGCGAGCGCGGGGATGCTCGGTGGGTCGGCGGCGTCGGGGGGTGCCGGCGTGACGGTGACCGACCCGGACACCGAGTTCTACACGGACCCGCTGGTCGACGACGGCCCGGAGGGTGACGCGGGCGTGGCGGTGCCCCTGGACGCCGAGCGGGCGGCGAGCGTGGACGAGGCCACACTCCAGGAGGCGACCACGGCACTGTGGCGGGGTGACCTCGTCGTGTACCCGACGGAGACGGTGTACGGCCTGGCCGCCGACGCGCTGGACGAGCGCGCCGTCCGCCGGGTGTTCGACCTGAAGGGCCGGGACCGCTCGAATCCCGTCTCGATCGCCGTGCCGGACGTGAACAGCGCGCTGGAGTACGTCGCCCCCTCGACCCGGACCCGACGGTTCATGCGGGAGTTCCTCCCCGGGCCAGTCACCGTCGTCTGCGAGCGCCGCGCCCGCGTGCCCGACGTCGTCACCGCCGGGAGCGACCGCGTCGGCGTCCGCATCCCGGACGAGCCGACCGCGATCGCCCTCCTCCGGCGGGTCGCCCCGCTCACCGCGACCAGCGCGAACCGCTCGGGCACCGAGAACGCACGACAGGTCGCCGACCTCGATCCGGACATTCGCGAGGCGGTCGCGGTCGTCCTCGACGGCGGCGAGACGCCCGGCGGCGAGAGCACCGTCGTCGACGTCGAGCGCGACGAGGTGATCCGGTCCGGCCTGGAGAGCGAGGCGGTGCGCGAGTGGCTCGACGAGCACTGACTCCCGACTCCCGGCCACTACCCACGGTCCAGCAGCGACCGCAGCGTCCGCGTGCGGACGCCACACTCCTCGGCGTACTCGCAGGCCGAACACTTCGCCCGACTCGCCGCACGCGGGGGCGGCCCGTCCATCGACTGCACCGTCCGCACCGTCTCCCGGTACCGCGCCCGTCGCTCGCCGGTGACCCGCACCCGCCGGACGACGCCGTGGGCGGGGTACTCCACCGTCGCCTGGTCTACCGACTCGGCGCGCTCGTACGACAGCGCCTTCGCGGCCCCGACCGCCCACACGGACTGTGGCGCCCACACGCCGCGATCGGGTGGGGCGCCCGCCGAGACGAGACTCGGTCGCAGCGGGTCCGGAAGCACCCGGTGCACGACGCCACGACAGTCCCGGCCCTCGACGAACACCTCGCGGTCGACCGGGTCGACCAGCGAGGCCCAGCGGTCGCTCGGCGTCTCCGCGGCCGGGGGCTCGCGGTCGGCGTCGGCGGGCGGTTCGTGCCCCGTGGCGCGGAGCCAGCGGAGGCGCCGCCGGTACGTGGAGAGATCGACGGCCAGCGGCAGCCCGGACAGCGTCTCCTCGTCGGCGTCGACAAGCGTGGGGTAGCGGTCGGCGAGCGACCGGCGCTCGGTCACGGTCCGTGACGCCTCGTGTTCGTCGTCACGTCGCCGGTAGTACAGTTGCCGGGGACAGTACGCGGCAGTCCGCAGGTCGGAGAGGGGTATCACGGTCCCGACTGGCGCGGTCTCCTACCTGAACCGTCGGGTCAGAACGAGACGTCTGTCTCGATGTCCTCGGTCGCCTCGTCGAGACCGTCCTCGCGGACGCCCTCGGTGATGCCGTCGAGTTCCACGTCGGCGAGCACTGTCTCGAACTCCTCGCGAAAGCGCTCGTTCGCCCGGCGGGCGCGGTTCTGTGCCGCCACCACGCGCCGGTAGCGCCGCAGCGTGGACTCGCTCACGTCGAACGCCGCTGCCAGGTCGGTCGTCGAGGTGTCGTCGAGTCGCTCCCCCAGTGCGTCCAAATCAAGCGGGGCGTCGCGGTCGCGCTCCCTGACGAGGTGCAGATCCAGACGGGCGCGCACCACCGTCGAGCGCGAGACGTCCAGCCGGTCGGCGATCGCGCTGTCGTCGTCGCCGTCGTAGTAGGCGTGGACCACCCGTGCGAGGTCGTCGTCGTCGAGGCCAGTGCCGAAGTCGTACCGCTCGCGCATCCGCTCGACGACGCTTACCAGGCGGTCGTGGACGTCCTCGTCGCCCAGGAGCGAGCCGGGGGTCTCCTCCTGGCGCTCCGTGACCGTGTCAGACTCCGCCACGTCGGTGAAGATGTCACGGAGCTCTGCGGTCTTCTCGTCCATACGCCCCGCCACCCGGCGCCGTCGCATATAACATTTGTCGTCTCGGCGCGGACGGAACGCTCCCGTCCACGTCGAGAGGCCCCGGCTCAGGCCCGCGGAACGTCGTACGACCCGATCACCAGCCGATCGCCCTCCAGTCCCCGGACGACCCTGACGGTGTCACCCGGCCTCGCCGCGACGGTCACGGCGTCCCCGGCACGCACCGGCTTCGACAACCGCCGCCTGGAGGCGCCGTTCACCGTCACCGCCAGTCGACCGGGGTGGTCCGGCCCGAGACCGCCGTCTCCGGCGTGTGTGATCGTCACCGCGCCCGCCTCGTGCGCGAAGTCGAACGTGACCTGGCGTTGGAGAACGAGTTCGTAGTCGACGGACAGTCTCGGGCCGACGGCCGCACCGCCGAGCAGCGACAGGCCCACCGCCCCCACGACGCCGAGCAGCGCCCGCCGCTCCGGGAGCGGGGGTGAGTCGCCCCGGGAGTCCGCGGTGCGTGCCGCCGACCGTCGCTCACGTGTCTGGGCGCCGAGCCGGGACAGCCGGCGGCCGGCGGGGACCCCGACGAGGGGAGCGACCGCCACGAGGACGGCCGCCAGCAGACGCGGGTCCAGGAGCGCCACCGGCCAGTCGACGTGTGTCGGTGGGCCCACGGTCCCGGTCTCGGTCTCGAGCAGCGGGAACACGCCCCCGAAGGAGTCACCGAGCGGCCACAGCAGGAGGTACGCGATCACCGCGTAGAGGTACGCCCCGACGCGTCCCCGTCCGGTGCCCCGGCCCGCCAGCGTCCGCGCCCCGACCCACAGCAGCGGCGCGACGAGACACAGCGTCAGCGCGACCGTGAGGACGACGGACTCGGGCGAGACCGAGAACGACGGTGCGGCCGACAGTCGTCTCGTCCACCGGGCGGTCACGTCGAAGGGGACCACGAGCGCCAGCGCGACCAGCGGCAGCGCGACGACCGCCCGGAGTCGACGCCGTCGCGGGGCGTCGGTCGACTCCGCGGCCATACGTTCGCTCACGCGGCGTCAATAATAGAAGTTTGGTGGGTGCAGGCGTGTAATCACCCGCTCGCCGCGCGCTACGCAAGATATAACGGCGTCCCGTTCCGCGATCCGGTAATGTCCGGCCCGCTCCAGGCGACGGAGGGGACGACCCGCCCAACCTTCTGGCGGATCGGCGAGGTCGGGGAGATCGTCTTCTACTACCTGGCGGCGGTCGCCCTGCTCGTGTTCGCGTACGGCGTCTACGACCGCTTCGCTCGCTACGCCCGCGGGACGGAGGACGCCTTCGACCGTCTCGACGACCTCCCCCGGCGGGTGCGAGAGGCGGCGAGCACGGTCGGGTCGAACGAGAAGCAGTTCGACCGCGACCTGCTGGCGGGCGTGATGCACGCCTTCGTCCTCTGGGGCTTTCTCACGCTCACCATCGGCACGACCATCCTGGCGATCGAGATCGACCTCGTGCGCCCGCTGGCGGGGACGGGCGACCCCGTCTTCTTCAGGGGTGAGTTCTACCTCTCGTACTCGTTCGTGATGGACGCGATGGGCCTGCTGTTCGTCGTCGGGGTGGGCCTGGCGATGTACCGCCGGTACTGGGCCGCGAACGACCGCCTCGACGGCAAACACACCGGCCGCGAGGATCACCTCTTTCTGGGCGTGCTGTTCGCTCTCGGCGTGGGCGGGTACGTCACCGAGGCGGTCCGCATCCTCGGCACCGGTATCCCCGACTTCGAGGCGGTGTCGTTTGTCGGCTACTTCCTCGCGCAGGCCCTCGCTGGCGCCGGCGTCTCGGAGTCCGCGGCCGCGGCCGCCTACCCCGCGGTCTGGTGGTCACACTCCATCCTGGCGCTGTTTTTCGTCGCCTACATCCCGTACGCGAAGCCGTTCCACATGATCTCCTCCTTTGCGAACGTCGTCACCCGCGACGAGAAGGCCGGCGCCCGCCTGCCGGGGGTGCCCGCCGACCTCGACGCCGAGAGCGGCGCCGAGTCGATCGACTCCTTCTCCTGGCGGGAGTTGCTCGACCAAGACGCCTGCACGAAGTGTGGGCGGTGCTCGTCGGTGTGTCCCGCGAACGCCTCCGGGCGACCGCTGGACCCGCGGGACGTGATCCTCGACCTGAAGCGGTACCGCGAGGAGCGCGACGCCGGCGGCGAGGAGGTGCCCATCGTGGCCGACGGCGGCGGCGTGATAGACGCCGAGACGATGGAGTCCTGTATGGCCTGTATGGCCTGTATGGACGCCTGTCCCGTCGAGATAGAGCACCTCAAGTCGTTCACGAAGATGAACCGCACGCTGGTGGACTCCGGCGACGTGCCCCCGGCGATGCAGGAGGTGTTCCAGAACGTCATGCAGAAGGGCAACACCTTCGGCGAGTCACAGCGCGCCCGCGGGGACTGGACCGACGACCTCGAGTTCGAGGTGACCGACGCCCGCGAGGAGGCCGTCGACTACCTCTGGTACGTCGGGGAC
>CAYODS010000082.1:5290-14046 GCA_964402765.1 uncultured Halobacteriales archaeon | reverse complement strand
CTACCTCGACAACGTCGACCACCTCCAGTCGTCGTGGGTGAAGTTCGGCGACGAGCGCGGCCTGCAGATGCTGTCCTGTGGCGCCGACGACTTCATGGGCACCATCCTCAGCGAGGAGATCACCAAGCGGGCGGGCGGCGACCACGGCGAGTTCCGCTCGTTCGACGAGTACGTCGAGATGCTGCGCGCGGTGGGGCGTCGGCCCGTCGAGCGCTCGACCGACTACCGCCAGCGCCGTCCCGTCGAGGGTGACGGCCCGCACGGTCCCGAACTCGGCCCACGCGCCGACGGCACGCCGCTGTCGGACCGGACGCCCGCGCCGGCCGACGACTGACCGGCGGGCGGCGGGCCGCTCAGACCGTCCGCTCCTCGCCCGTCGCGGCGAGGACCCGGTTCGCGGAGTCCGCCAGGAGGGCGTCGTCGTCGGTGAACACCTCGACGGTGACCGTGCCGTCGAACTCCATCCGCGAGAGAGCGTCGCCGACGGCGGCGTAGTTCACCTGGCCGCTGCCGACGGGGATGTGTGAGTCGCCGCGACGGCGCACGTCGTGGACGTGGAGGTGCGAGACCTGGTCGGCGTTGCGCTCCAGGAACCGCACCGCGCGCTCGGTGTCGTGCTCCTCGACGGCGTGGCCCACGTCGAGACAGAGCGCGGCGTCGGCGGCGCGGGCGACTTCGCCGACCAGGGCAAGCGGCGCGCCGCCGACGTTGCCGACGTTCTCGACGCAGACCTCGACGCCATGCTCGCGCCCGGCGGCGACGACCCGCTCGACGGCCGGGACCAGTCGCTGGCGGGCGAACGTCTCGCGGTCGAGACCGTGCCGGCGACCGTCGGCGTGCACCACCGCCTTCCGCGCCCCTACCTCGCCGGCCCATGCGAGTAGGTCCGCGAGGTACTCCGAGGTGGCGCGGTCGACCCGCTCGACCGTCGTCGCCAGCGGCTGCCGGAAGGGGAGGTGCACCACCAGGTCGAGTCCGGCGTCGTCCAACTGCGAGCGCAGGCGGTCGTCGTCCACCTCCTCGACGGGGACCTCGCCCTCCCCCACGGACAGTTCGACGAGGTCGTAGTCGCGCTCGATCTGTGCGACGGCCTCGGGAAACGGACCGACTGAGGGGCCGATCTTCATCGTCTGCGGTCGGCGGGCCGGCGGCGTAAGTGCCCCGGTCTCCGAGGACCCAAACGGTTTTGCTGGCGGCCGCTCGACGCCCGCACGATGCCGGCATACACGGCGACGGTCACCGTGCGGCTGAAGCGGGGGGTGCTCGACCCGGAGGCGGAGACCACACGGCGAGCGCTGGAGCGACTGGAGTTCGACGTGGCCGAGTTGCGGATGGCCGACCTGTTCGAACTCGACCTCGACGCCGCCGACCGGGCGGAGGCCCGCGAGCGCGCTGCGGCGATGACCGAGCGCCTGCTCGCGAACCCGACGATCCACGACTACGAGGTGTCGGTCGCACAGCGGGACGGTGAATCGGGGGGGACGGAGGACGCGACCACGGGGGAGCGATGACCGTCGCCGTCGTCCGCTTCGGCGGGTCGAACTGCGACCGCGACGCCGTCCAGGCGCTACAGCACCTGGGGGTCGACGCCGAGATCGCCTGGCACGCCGACGGCCTGCCCGAGGACTGCACGGGCGTCGTCCTTCCAGGTGGGTTCTCCTACGGCGACTACCTCCGGGCGGGGGCACTGGCGGCCCGCGACCCCGTGATCGAGACGGTGCGGGCGGCGGTCGACCGCGGGGTGCCACTGTTGGGTGTGTGTAACGGCGCTCAGGTCGGTGCCGAGGCGGGGTTCGTCCCCGGCGCGTTCACGACGAACGCGGGGGCACGGTTTCGCTGCGAGCACGTCCACCTGCGGGTCGAGCGGGCGGACACCCCCTGGACCGCCGGCTTCGAGGCGGGCGAGGTGGTCGCGATGCCGATCGCCCACGGCGAGGGACGGTTCGTCGCGGACGACGACACCGCCCACCGCCTGGAGCGCGAGGACCGCGTGCTGTTCCGGTACTGCGACGCCGACGGCGCCGTCACCGAGGCGGCGAACCCGAACGGCTCCCGGGACGGGATCGCGGGCGTGCTCGGCGAGCGCGAGCACGTCGCGGTGCTGATGCCGCACCCGGAGCGGGCGACGCTGCCGGGTGTGGGGCCGAGCGAGGACGGCGCCGGCGTGTTGCGGGGGTTCGAGCGAGTCGACGCCGGGCGGACGGCACCGTAGCCCCCCGTCACAGACGTTATTGTCCGGTGGACACACGTGTCGGTGTGCGCGACACGGACGACTCCGCGCCCGACCTCGTCGAGTCGCCGCAGGCGGCGTTCTCGGTGCTCGGCGACGAGACTCGGCTGTCGATCCTGCTGGAACTGGCCCGCGAGGCCGGCGAACGCGGTCCGGAGGCGGGGCTGAGTTTCGGGACCCTGCGCGAACGGGTCGGCGTGACCGACTCCGGGCGGTTCAACTACCACCTCGACCGACTGCGCAGCGGGTTCGTCGAGAAGGTCGACGGCGAGTACCGGGCCCGGTACGCAGGGCTGCAGGTCGTCTCGACGGTGTACGCCGGCGTGTACGACGACACCGGGCGGGCGACCGCCGAGTCCTCGACCGAGTGTCCGGAGTGCGGTGTGCCGCTCGAGATCCGCCACGAGGACGCCCGTCTCGAACTCCGGTGTGCGGAGCACGGGCTCCTGACCGGGTACCCGGTTCCGCCGGGGGCACTCGAGAGCCGGACGCTCCCGGAGGCGCTGACACTCGCCATGCGCCGGGCCATGAGCGAGATGGCCCTCTCGCTGGACGGCATCTGCCAGCGGTGCTGGGGCCGCGTCGACCTCGACTGGCCCGTCGACCCGAGTCAGGCCGGGGAGACTCCCGGGGAGTGGCGCTGGGCCCAGGTCGACTGCGAGCGCTGCTGGCTGCGCTACCAGGTGCCGCTCCGGACGCTCGTCACCGCCCTGCCGGTCGTCAGGAGCCTGTACACGCGTCACGGGTACGACCAGGTGGACGCGATCGTCGGGCCGCGGGCGACCGGATACCCGGGGGTCTGTACCGTCACCGTCGAGGACGGTCGCCCGACCGTGACCGTCGACCTCGACGACGAGACGCTCACCCTGTCGCTCGACGGGGACCTGCGACTCCGCGACGCGACCAGCGACGGGCGTGACGGTCACTCCGCCAACGGCAGTCCGTAGGCGTGCTCGCGCTCCAGGACCGTCTCCCAGGTGCGCTCACACTCGCAGGTGACCTGGTCGAACACCGACGGGTCGCCCCGCAGCGAGAAGTCCTTTATCGCCCGCTGGACGCGCTCGTCGCAGTCGCCACAGTTGTGGGGACCGCGGTCGCTGCCGGCGCCGACGGGGTCCGAGACGACGACGGCGTCGGTGTCGGTGGTGGACCGGAGCACCTCGACGACGGACCACAGCCACGGCGGGCGGTAGCCGCCCTGGAAGTTGAGTTCGTCCACCATCGTGTACCGCTGGACGTTGCAGGGATTCATCGACACCGTGTGGGCATGCTCGCTACAGCGCCGCACCGACCGCTTCATGTCGGCCACGGCCTCGGCCTCGGTGAGAAAGGGCGGCTTCAGCAGGAGGTACGCCTTCACGCCGGCGCCCGCCTCCGCTGCGCGGGCGGCCGCCCGCTCGAAGTCGGCGAACTCGAAGTACTTGTTCACACAGTCCCGCCGGACCCGGTCGTCCGCCGTTTCGAGACCGACGGCCACGTCGGTCGTCGTGCGCTCGGTGAACGGCGCCAGCCGGTCGGCCTCGACGAAGTCGGGGAGTGACTCCACCACCACGCGCTCGCGGTCAGCGAACGCCCGGGCGATCGCCTCGCGTGACTCGGGGGCGACCTCGCGCTCGTCCAGAAAGGAGCCGGAGGTGTAGATCTTCACCGTCTCGCAGGGGTCGTCGCGCTGCTCGCGCTCGTGTTCGAGGGCGTGTTCGACCTGGTCCATGAGCGCCTCGTGGGTGACCGAGCCGCCCTCGACGGACTCGGCGACGTAGCCACACATGGTGCAGCCGCCGGCGCGGGCCCACCGGCAGCCGCCGGTGTTGAGGATGACCGTCAGCGAGTCGTACACGCCGCCGGGAGTGCGGTCGCGGTCGATCCACACGCGGGTCGGCTCGTGTGGGTCCTGGTGCTGGTCGTCGCGCTCGCCGCGCACCGAGCGCATCACCTGGTTGTGGGCGTCCATCCCCCGGCCCCGCTCGTGGGCCTCCGGACTCGGCTGGCTCATCACGCTCCGTTCGGAGACGCCGGGAGAAAAACCCCGCGTCCCGGTCCTGCAGGGGGGCCCGTCGGGGCGGGAGGTCACCCCGGTCGGGGACGGAACCGGACGCGGCGGGTGACCGCCGTCCACAGCACCGCCGCGGTCGCCGCCCCGACGGCGTTCGCGAGCAGGTCCGCGCGGTCGAACCCCCGACCCGGGACCGCGGTCTGTGCGAGTTCTACCACCGCCCCAAGCGCCACGGCAACCGCAAGCGCCACCAGGGCGACGGTGACCGTCCGGTGGCGGTCGCCGTCGGCGCCGACGAGCGCGTAGGCTACCGTCGCGGTCAGGACGGCGTAGCCGGCGGCGTGGAGCCACTTGTCGGCGCCGACGGCGAGCGGGTCGCCCGCCGGGACCGCCCCGCCGCCGGGGACGAGCGACCCGCCGACGAGAGCGACCGCGACGGCGACCGCCGCGCCGACGCGGAGGCGGCAGGGGAGAAGCGGGACGCCGGGAGCGTCGCCCACGCTACGGGTGGAACTCGTAGAGGTCGTCGCCGACGTGGTGGAGTGACTCGACGACGCGACCCTCCTCGCCGACCATGTTCTCGCCGTCGACCAGGGCGCGCCCGACGGCGAGGAACTTGCCGTGGGTCTCCTCGGCGATCACGACGAGGTCCCCGCTCCCGATGTCGGTGTCGGCGTCGGTGATACCGGGCCGCATCACGTCGGCGCCGTCGCTGACGAAGGAGACGGCACCGGCGTCGACGGTGACGACGCGGCGCTCGGGGCCGAAGGCGTTCGCGCCGCGGACGGTGACGAAGGGGTCGCCGTCGACGTAGTACACGAGCGGCTCGCCGTCGACGAGCACCAGCTCCGTGGCGTCGTCCTCGAAGTCGACGCGCTCGTAGCTCTCGCCGCCCGGTTCGACGCCGAGTCGGTCACGCAGCGCCGCCTGCACCTCGCTCACGGCGTCGGACCGGAGGTGGTGACGGGACTTCACCTGCATACACGTCCTCGGGTCGTGCCCCCGCTTAAAAGGCGCGGGAGCGGGGTGACGGTCGTCGATCGCCCACATTATTTATCCCATTCTGATCACGTACGTGACGAGAGATGGGTCCGAGGACGACGGACGGCGAACCCGGAGCGACGGCGCTCAGGGCGGCGTTCGAGGCCGACGACGACGGCGTCGTCGTCCACGACACCGACGGGACCGTCCTCGCGGCCAACGACGCCGCGGCGGCCCTGCTCGGGCAGTCCCGCGAGCGACTCCGCGGGGCGGTCCCGGAGCGACTGGCCGCCGACGACCCGGCGGGCGAGGCGCTGCTTGAGGGGCTCCGCGCCGTCGCCGACGGCGACGCCGCCGAGGTGGACGACGCCGACGGACTGGTCGTCGAGGAGGACGCCTGCGAGTGGCGCGTCGAGGACGAGACCTGGGTGCGGGCGACGGTGACGGCCGTGACCGTCGACGGCGCCCGGCGTCTCGTCGCCACGCTGCGGGCCGCCGACCGCCCGGGCCGGCCGGCGACCGGTCGTCCCGCTGCCGGGCACGACCTCGAACGGCTCACCAGCCGCCTGGAGGTCGCGCTGTCGGGCACCGACACTGGCGTCTGGGAGTGGGATCTCGACGCCGGCGAGGTGGTGTGGGACGAGACCGCCGAGCGACTGTTCGGCTACGAGCCCGGCGAGTTTCCCGGCACCTACGAGGGGTTCGTGCGCCGCGTCGCCGAGGCGGACCGCCCACAGGTCCAGCGAGCGATCCAGCGGGCCTTCGAGACGGGCGAGCAACACAGCGTGGAGTTCCGCGTCGAGCACCCCGACGGCGAGACCCGCTGGATCCGGGCCCGCGGCGTCGTCACCGACGAGGGCGAGACGGCGACCGGCCCCGAGGCGACAGAGTCGGGGCGGATGACCGGGATCTACACCGACGTCACCGAGCGCAAGCGCCGCGAGCGCGAACTGGAGGAACTGACCACCCGGCTGGAACTCGCCCTGGAGGAGACCGACGCCGGCGTCTGGGAGTGGGACGTCGACACCGACGAGGTGGTGTGGGACGAGTCGACCGAGCGGCTGTTCGGCTACGAGCCCGGGTCGTTCCCGGAGACGCCCGAGGCGGTCAGGCGGCGAATCCACTCCGACGACTTCCTGCGGGTGGTCGACCGTGCCGAGCGAGCGGTCGAGACCGGCGGCGAGTACCGGGCCGACTTCCGCGTCGTCCACCCCGACGGCGAGGTCCGCTGGCTCCAGGGCCGTGGCGTCGTCGAGTACGAGGACGGCGAACCCGACCGGATGCTCGGTATTCACTCGGACATCACCGAGCGCAAGCGCCGCGAGCGGGACCTGAAGGAACTGAACACCCGGCTGGAACTCGCGCTCGAGGGGACGGGCACCGGCGTCTGGGAGTGGAACCTCGACACCGACGCGGTGATCTGGGACGACACCTCACAGCGGCTGTTCGGTTACGAGCCGGGGGCGTTCCCCGGCACCTACGAGGGGTTCGAGGACCGCGTCCACCCGGCGGACCTCCCGGAGGTGGAGCGACAGGTCGAGGAGGCGCTCGACCGCGACGAGCCGTTCCAGGTCGAGTTCCGCGTCGTCCACCCCGACGGGGAGACCCGCTGGCTGCAGGCCCGTGGTGACCGCATCGACGGCGAGGTGATCGGGCACGAGGACGAGGCGGACGACCTGTGGATGCTCGGCGTCCAGACCGACATCACCGAACGCAAGCGCCGCGAGCGGGACCTGGAGGAACTCACCACCCGACTGGAACTCGCCCTGGAGGAGACCGACACCGGCGTCTGGGAGTGGGACGTCGACACCGACGAGATCGTCTGGGACGAGGCCACACAGCGGCTGTACGGCTACGACCCCGAGACGTTCCCCGGCACGTTCGAGGCGGTCAGCGAGCGCATCCACCCCGAGGACCTACCGCGGGTGCTCGAGACGACCGAGCGGGCGATCGAGACCGGAGAGGGGTTCCAGACGGACTTCCGCGTCGAGCATCCCGACGGCGAGACGCGCTGGATCCAGGCGCGGGGCGTGGTCGAGCAGGACGGCGACGATGCCGAGCGGCTGGTCGGCGTCCAGACCGACATCACCGAGCGCAAGCGCTCCGAGCGCGAACTCGAGGCCAAGAACGACCGGCTCGAACTGCTGAACCGCATCGTCCGACACGACATCCGCAACGACATGGAGGTCATCCTCAGCACGACGGGACTCCTCGAGGAGCGCCTGGACGACACCGACGACGTGGCCCAGTGTCTCTCCTGGCTCCGGCAGTCCAGCACGCACGTCGTCGAACTGACCGAACTGGTGCGAGACATCATGCAGACCACCCGCGAGGGGGGCACCGTCGAGCCGGTCCACCTCGGGCGGGTCATCGAGGACGAACTCGACACGGTCCGCTCGATGGCGGGCGTCACCGTCGCGGTGGAGGACCTCCCGCCGGTCCGGGTGCTCGCCGACGACAGCCTCGGCACCGTGTTCCACAACCTGCTGACAAACGCCGTTCGGCACAACGACCGCGAGGAGCCCACCGTCGAGGTGTCGGTCACCGAGGGCGACGAGCGGGTCGTCGTCCGCGTCGCCGACGACGGCCCCGGGATCCCGGAGGACCGTCGCGATGCGGTGTTCGCCCGCGGTGAGAAGGGCCTGGAGAGTCCCGGCAGCGGCCTCGGACTGTACCTCGTCGACCGCCTCGTCAAGGAGTACGGCGGCGACGTGTGGATCGAGGACAACGACCCCCGTGGCGCGGTGTTCGCGGTGGCGCTGCGCCGCCCCGGGGAGCCGGCCGACCTGGAGGCCGGGGTCGAGGCCTGAGCCCGCGGGCCGGCGGCCGGTCGTTCGACGACCCCGCAAGCGCTAAGTGCCATCTCGCCCACGATGGATACGTGTTCCGCTCGGGGTCGGCGGGCGAGGACGAGGTCACCTGCATCGCTTGTGGGGAGACGCTGTCCCGGGCCGAGGCCCGCGAGTACGACAAGCACGGCGACCGCTGGGAGCGGGCGGGCAAGGAGTTCGAGTACCTCTGCAAGCCCTGTCACCGCCGGGCGTGTCACCAGCCGCGGGACGACCTGGAGGCACTGCTGACCGAGATCGGCGCCGGTGACCTCGACCGCGACCGCTTCCTGGAGCACTACTGCGCGGCGGTCCAGCGCGGGGCGAACCCAGGCGAGAGCCGGGACCGACCCGGGGAGTGACCGGTCGCGCCCGCGAGCGGTCGGTCTGCCCGGCCGGGGAGACGAGCGCTCCCGTCCCGAGGTGCCAACGGGACGACTTATCACGGCGGGCCGACGATGTGGCGTATGAGCGAACAGGCAGAGGCGGGCACCGCGGAGGCGCAGGGCCCGATCACGATCACCCGCGAACTCGACGACTACCTCGACCAGCGCCGCCGGGAACTGTTCGAGAAGTTCGACCTGGCCTACGAGTTGCCGCCGGAGGTGTTCGAGGAGGCGGAGGAGCGCGTCGGTGAGGGTGACGTGTCGGCAGAGGTGGCCGAGGAACTGGACGAGCGCCGCGACCTGCGCGAGTTGACGGCGTGGACGACCGACCCCGCCGA
>CAYODS010000082.1:0-5280 GCA_964402765.1 uncultured Halobacteriales archaeon | reverse complement strand
CGCCGACGCCCAGGACTTCGACGACGCCATCAGCGTCGAGGAGCGCGAGGCGGAGTACGTCCTGCACGTCCACATCGCGGACGTCACCCACTACGTCACCCCCGAGACGCGGATGTGGTCGGAGGCGGTCGAGCGGGGCAACACGGTGTACCTGCCCGGGCACACGGTGCACATGCTGCCGCCGGTGCTCGCGGAGACGGTCTGCTCGCTGGTCCCCGACGAGGACCGTCTCGCGCACACGGTGGAGATGCACCTCGACAAGGACGACCTCTCCTACGAGTCGATAGACATCTACAAGTCCGTCATCCGCAGCGACGAGCGACTCACCTACCGGGAGGCCGAGCGCCGCCTGGACGACCCCGAGGCCGACCTCCACGAGGAGTGTGCCCTCGCCTTCGAGCTGGCGGACCGGATGCACGAACAGCGCAAGGACGACGGCTCGCTCGTGTTGAATCCCCGCCGGGACCGTGCCCACACCATCGTCGAGGAGTGCATGCTGAAGGCGAACAAGGCGGTCACCCACGAGCTGATGTGGGACCGTGGCGTCGAGGCGATGTACCGCGTCCACCCACAGCCCTCGCCTGACGAGTGGGACGAGGCCCTGCGGGAGATCCAGGACCTGGAGGGCGTGTCCGTCCCTGGTGGGTCGTGGGACGACCCCCGGAAGGCGGTCAACGCCACGCTGGAGGAGGCCCCCGAGCGACAACTGGGCAGCATCCAGCGGGCGGTGATGAAGGTGATGCCCCGCGCGAAGTACATGAACGACCCCTTCGGTGGCCACCACGCGCTGAACTTCGAGATCTACGGGCACTTCACCTCGCCCATCCGCCGTCTCTCCGACCTCGTCAACCACTGGATCGTCCACACGAACGAGGTGCCCGAGGACCTGCTGTCGCTGTGTGACCGGGCAAGCGAGCGCCAGCGGGCCGCCGAGCGCTGCGAGCGGGAGTACAAGGGCGTCCTGCGGGACGCCGGACTCGACCCCAACGAGGTGAACAACCGGGGGATCGAGGTGGTCGACGACCCCGACGACGCCGAGGTCGATCTGGGCGTGAGCCCCAACGTCGAGGTGCAGGGCGAACTGGACGGCTGACCGGCCGCCGCCGGCGCTACCGGTCCTCGTGGTCGGACTCGTCCTCGATGCGCTCTGCCTCCGCCGCGATGCGGTCGACCTCGCGCTCGGCCTCGTAGCGGCCGTTGTACGCGGGGTCGCGGTGCTCCCGGCCGGACCCCTCGACGCGGTCGTCGTCGACCCGGTCGCCGCCGACCCAGGAGCGGAGCCGTGCGAGCAGTCTCCGGACCATGCCCGGGGGTACGCGGGCCGCGGGCCTAACTCCTTGGATCAGTCTTATACTTCGGTGGCGCCCACCCCGACACATGGGGTTCTTCGACAGGCTGAAGACCGGGTTCGCGCTGGCGACCGACAGCGTCAGAGTGATCCGGCGGGAGCCGAGTCTGCTCGTGTTCCCGCTCGTCGCGGGCGCCTTCGGACTTGTGTACCTGGCGGGGGTCAGTGGTGTCGCGTTCACGACCGGGCTGGTCGGTCTCGACGACGGGACGGGGATCGTCGGCTACGCCCTGCTGTTCGTGCTGTACTTCGGGTCGACGTTCATCGCCTCGTTCTTCACGGCGGCGCTGATGTACAACGCCCGCGAGGTGTTCCGGGGGAACGACCCGACGGTGGCCGAGGGACTGCGGGCCGCCTGGCGCAACAAGGGACCGCTGCTGGTGTGGTCGCTGATCTCCGCCTCCGTCGGGGTCATCCTCCGGATGGCGGAGTCGAGTGATAACCTGATCGCGAGGGCCGCCGCCACGCTGTTCAGCGTCGCCTGGGGGATCCTCACCTACTTCATCGTCCCCGTGATCGTGTTCGAGGAGGTCGGCGTCACGGAGATGTTCGAGCGCAGCGGGAGGACGTTCAGGGACACCTGGGGTGAGACGGCGGGGTCGGCGTTCGGCGTCGGCCTGGTCTCGATCGCCTTCGGGATCGTCGGCGTGGTCCTGGCCGCCGTCGTCGCCGTCCTGCTGTTCCGGGCCGGCCCGACCGTCGGGCTCGTCGGTGCCGTCGTGACCTTCATGACGGTCGCGCTGCTGGTGTACCTGTTCAGTTCGGCGCTGACGAGCGTCGCCCGCACCGCGCTGTACGTGTACGCGACGACCGGCGAGCGCCCCAGCGAGTTCGAGAACGTCGACTTCTCGAAGACGGTCGCCTGATCACTCGCCCACGGATTCCCCGTCCTCGTCACCCTCGTCGCCGTCCACGGTCGCACACAGCCACTCCCGGTGCTCGCGGAGCGCCCGCTCGCCCGCGTCGGTCAGCGCGTAGCGGTCGTGGATGCCGTCGGTGCGCTCCGCCAGGTGACCGGCGTCGACCAGGGCGTCGACCGCCCCGTAGAAGCGGTCCGGGGCGACCCGGTCGCCGTAGTGCTCCTCCAGTCGTGCCTTCGTCCGCTGTCCCGTCGGCTCCGCCAGGGCGTGGACCACGACACACACGTCCCTGCGGAGCCCGCTCGCGAGCCACCTGCTCACGGTGGCGCCACCGCCGCGGGCGACAAAGCCGTGTCGCTCTCGGTCCTCCCGATCACCGACGCCCGGCGCCGCCGGACCGCCCACTCGCCACCGGCCACGCAATCGCCCGTGTGTCCCCTCGCTGCAGTCCGCACCGGTGGTGCCGTTCTCGCCTTCGGGTCCGGCGGCGGACGGGAGGGCCGGACCACCGGCGTGGGGACGGCCAAGGGCTTTGTCCGGCGAGCCGTACCACCGGCCGTGACCGACAGCGACGCCGCTCCGGCGGCGCCGTGGGTCCGGGCGTACGCCCTCGTCCCGCTCGTGGCGGGGGCGCTCTCGGTGGGCCTGGCGGCGGTCGACCCGGTACGCGCGAGCCCCGGTCCCGCCCGGCTCGTGGGTGGCGTCCTCGCCGCGGCGGGCGTGGGCCTCGTCGCCTGGACCGCGCTCACCTTCCGGCGGGCGAGCGAGACGCTGTCCCCGGCGACCGCGCCGGCCCGTCTCGTCACCGGCGGTCCGCTGGCGCACACCCGAAACCCGATGTACCTCGGGGTGGTGACGACCGTCGCCGGCGTCGCCCTCCTCGCCGGGTCGCCCGCCGCCGGCGGCTACGCGCTCGCGCTCGCCGCCACCTACCACCTCCTCGTCGTCCGCGTCGAGGAACCGAAACTCCGGGCCGCCTTCGGCGCGGCGTACGAGGAGTACCGCGAGCGGGTCCCCCGGTGGCTGCCCCGCGGCCCCTGACACCCCTTCGGTGTCGCTCGCGTCGTGTGTTAATCCATTCAATACGCTTATTTTTACGCCTGAGCTACATTTCCGGGCACCATGCAACGACTCGAGTGTCCGATCGGTGACTGCACGTCCGTCTTCGAGGCCGAGACGGACGACGAACTGATGGAACAGGTGACCGACCACGCGACCGAGCACCACCCGGAGGTCGAGATAGACGACGAGACCGAGGCCGAGTTGCGCTCACGGATAATGACCGTCTGAGCGGGGGGCGAGCGAAGAGAGGCTACACCAGCGCCGGCGTGACGACCGCCTCGATCAGGGCGGCGACCGCCAGCGCCACCACCACCCCGAGAAACAGCAGGCCGCTCTCACCGAGCAGTCGGGGCACGGAGACGCGGTCGCGGTCGCCGTTTGCGATCTTCCAGTAGAGGTGGGTCACCCGGAACCCGATCCCGCCGGCGACCCATATCGCCGGCAACTCGATCACGCCGTGGGGCGCCAGCGACAGCACCGTCGTGATGACACCGAGTCGACCGGCGGCCACCGCCGTCACCGAGCCGAGCAACAGCCCGTTGTACAGCTGGATGTACAGCGTCGGCACCCCGAACAGCAGCGCACTCAGTACCGTCCACAGCGCGACGAGGCTGTTGTTGACGAACAGGTCGACGGCGTCCAGTGCCGGCGCCGGCTCTCCTGGCCCGCGCACCTCGAAGGGAGCGAGCGGCACCGCCCCTCGCTCGACCCCCAGCGCGGCCCCGAGTACCGCCGCGACGAGGAACACGCCCGCCGCGAACCCGACGTACGGCGCCCACCCACGCGCCGACTCTCGCACCTCCCGCCGGACCCACTCCGCCACCATCTGGTGTTGGTCTCTTGCCCAGAACGGTTATATTCTTGTGACCACTACCGTTGAGCCATGGGTGCCTCGATGGGACAGAAGGCGATCGCCGCGTTCGTCCTGCTCGTCCTGCAGGTCGTGATGTTCGTGTTCAGCCCCGTGCTCGGGATCCTCGCCTTCTTAGTCCTCCTGCCGGGACTGTTCGCCGTCTGGCGACTCTGAGGCGGCGACGGCGAGAGGTGCCACCACCAGCGGGTCGCCGACGTAGAGGCGACTCACGGGACCGCGGACGGTGTGACTCTTTCACGCGATCCCGTGCTCGTGGCCTCGCTCACTCCGCCAAGCGAAACGCATACACGCGGTGAATTCGTGGTGAATTCACGTGAGCCGGACGTCAATTCCCGTCGACGAGGCGACCAAGGAGCGCCTGGACCGGTTGAAGCGCGACGACGAGACCTGGGACGAGTTTCTAAAGCGTGTCACCTCCTCCGAGGAGCCCATCGAGGCGGGCGCCTGGACCGACGAGGAGGCCGACCGGGCGAAAGAGGCCATTAGGGAGGCGCGGGACGACTGGCGATGACGTTCCTCGACAGTTCGACCATCATCGAGTACCTGCGAGGGACCGACCGCGTCATCGACTATCTGGACGAGGACGAACTCTGGCTGACCTCGACCGTCTGCGTGTTCGAGGTACTGAACGGCCGCGCAGGGCGACCCGGGTTCGACGCCCGCGAGGAACGGCAACGGTTCGGGGGTGTCCGAGCGATAGAGTTCAACGAGGGCCTCGCCATCGAGACCGCACAACTCCAGCACGAGGCCGCCCAGGACGGCGACCGACTGTCCGTCCGCGACGCGATGATCGCCGCCACCGCCCGCTCGACCGGCGACGAGTACGTCGTCGCCGACGGCGACTTCGAGATCGACGCACTCGAAGACGCGCTGCCGGTCACCAACCTCGCTGACGGCGGCTGAACCCGTAGGAGGGTGGTGCTTCGCGGTCCTCGGCAGTACGTCGGCGACCTGGTCGGCTCGGCCGCTCGGCACCAGCGACCAGCCGACGCTCTCCGACGTTCGAGACCGTCGCGTCCCTCGCGTTCGAACGTCAGAGGTAGATGCCGACGGCTGCCGAAATTCACCAGGATGCAACGATTGGAACGAGTGGGTTCGGGCAGATTTGAACTGCCGACCTCCTCCATGTCAAGGAG
>CAYODS010000081.1:0-14067 GCA_964402765.1 uncultured Halobacteriales archaeon | reverse complement strand
CGCTGAGACGCTGGCCGCCGACCTCGATCTTGACGCGGTGACCGAGATCCGCGACGCCCAGCGCCGCGTCGAGCACGGCGTCCGCGAGGAACTGCTCGACCTCGTCGGCGTCCGCGAGGTGGGCCGGAAGCGCGCTCGCGCGCTGTTCGACGCCGGCATCGAGACGCGTGCCGACCTCCGCGAGGCCGAGAAGGCGGTCGTGCTGTGGGCGCTTGACGGGCGCCGCCGCACCACCGAGACCGTCCTGGAGAACGCCGGCCACCGCGACCCCGACATCCCCGAAGACCTGCGGCCGAGAGCGCCCGACGGCGCCGTCACCACCGGCGACGCCGGTGCCGATCCCGCGCGGGCCGACGGCGACGGCGAGACGGTCCGCGACGACCGCGACCAGACCAGCCTGGGTGACTTCTGATGCGGCTGCTGACCGGCACGGCCACCGTCGAGGACACGGACGAGGCCGTCGCCGACCTTGACGTCGCCGGCGACCGCCACGACTGCACGCTGCAGGCCTTCGACGCCCGCTCCGTCGCCGACGCCGAGCACCTCCGCCGCGCCGTCGAACTCGCGGACCGCGAGCGGGCCCGCGGCGAGGGGATCGCCCGCGACCGCGGCGTCGAGATCCTGCTGTACGCCGCCGGCCGCCGGCAGATCGACCGCGCCCTGGCGATGGGGATCGACGCCGGCGAGACGCCCGCCGTGGTGCTCACCAGCGCTGACCCCGGCGACGCCGCCACCCACGACTCCGTCCCGGTCCACGACACCGACCTCCCCGACGCGGGCCGCGTGGACGCCGACGCCCCGGCCGACGGGCGCGAGCGCGCCGCCCTCGCGGCGGTCGCGGACCTGTCGTGGTTCTCACCTGGCCCGGTCGCGCTCGGTGACCCCGGGCGACTGCGCTCGTTCTTCGGGATCGGCGAGCGCGAGCGGGCGGCGACCGACGCCTCGCTCGCCGACCTGGTCCGCGAGCGGACGGCGCTGCTGGTCGTGAACCGCTAAGAGAGGTCCCGCCGGGCGCCGTAGAACCGCTGGACTGCGGTGAGGTGGCCGACGACGGCGAAGACGACCAGCAGCCACCCGACCGGCCCGAGGTCGTACAGGGCCGCCTCGGTGTCGGTCGCGGCGAGGGCGGCGCTCGCGACGGCGACGACGGCGACCAGCACCAGGCGGTCCGCCCGGCCGAGCAGGCCGCCGTACTCCCGGTCGAGCCCGACCGCCTCGACCTGCGTGCCCATGTATGAGGTGAGCAACACGCCCGTCACCGCGGCGAAGCCGAGCGCGTACGCCTCGATCCCCGCGGCGAGGCCGGCGACGACGGCCACGTCGGCGTAGCGGTCGAGGACGTGATCGAGCAGGTCGCCGGCGTCGGAGTCGACGCCCTGCCGGCGGGCGAGGGCGCCGTCGAGCACGTCCAGCGTGCCGTTCAGGCCGACGAGGACGGCGCCGGCGACGTACCAGGCCGGCGCGGTCGGCCCGAGCGCGAGACAGCCGCCGGCGGCGACGGCGACCAGGAACGCCAGGAGACTGACGCCGTCCGGCGACAGTCCCAGGCGGTCGACGCCCGTCACGAGCGGGTCGAGCACGCGATCCAGCGCCGGGCGGAGCCTGTCGAGTGTCATCGCAGGTAGTCGACGTAGGACACCTCGCCGGCGCTGGGCGCGCGCTCGCCGGCGACGACCGCTTCGATCGCGTCGGCCACCGCCGCGGGGTCGCGGTCGGTGGTCTCGACCTCGTAGACGGCGTCGCGCCCGTGGCGGTCGACCGCCTCCGCGAGGATCACGTCGAGTGCCTCGCTCTCGGCGTTCTCCGCCGCGGTGGCGGGCGACTCGCCGCGGTCGCGCAGGCGCCGCTCGACTGTCTCGGGACGACACCGCAGGACGACGACGCGGTCGGCGGGCAGGTGGTGGGCGAGGTGTGACTCCACGAGCCACCCCTCGCGGTCTGCGAACGCCTCACCGACGCCGTCCACGTCGACCACGCGGGTGTCGCGCTCCTCGTCGTACCCCCGGTAGTCACCGGGGTCGAGCCACGCCGAGAGGTGGACGACGTCGAGGTCGAGGTCGCGCTCGCGGAGCCGCTCGACGGCGGTGGTCTTGCCCACGCCGGGGGTGCCGGTGACGGCGACGCGCAGCGAGCGGACGTCTCCTCCGGCGTCGTCACCCGCCTCGTCGCCCGCGCGGTCCCCGGTCATCGTCACGTGACGCGGGACTCCACCTCGCGGAGGGCGGCGTTGGTCGCCTCGACGGCCCGCTCGGTCTCCTCCCGGGTGCCACAGGTCACGCGGACGTACCCCGGCAGGCCGAAGGAGGTGCAGTCCCGTACGATGACGCCCCGGCGTTTGGTGGCCTCGGCGACGGCGGCGGCGTCGCCCACCTCGACGAGGACGAAGTTGGCCTCGCTCGCGACGGTGGGCGCCGCGAGTTCGTCGTGCATGTACTGCCGACCCCAGTCGGCCGAGGTGACGGACTCGCGGACGTGCTCGGGGTCGTCGAGCGCGGCCAGGGCCGCCCGGCAGGCCAGTTCGTTGACGGCGAAGGGGGTGTTGATGGCGGCGTAGGCGTCGGCCCACGCCTCGGGGACGAGCGCGTAGCCGGCCCGCAGTCCGGCGAGGCCGTACGCCTTCGAGAAGGTACGCAGGACGGCCACGTCGTCGCGCTCCGCGACGGCCGGGACGGACACGTCGCCGAAGGGGTCGTGCTCGGCGGGGAGGTGCCGGCCGCGGCCGCCGACGAAGGGAGCGGCGCTCGCCCGGGGGGCGTACTCGCCGTAGGCCTCGTCGACGACGACCAGCGTCTCCGGGTCGGTCTCGCGGGCGACTCGGCGCACGGTCTCGTGGTCGGCGGCGGTGCCGGTGGGGGAGTGTGGCGAGGTGAGAAAGACCACCCGCTCGCCGTCGTAGGCGTCGAGGACGGTCGCGGCGTCCTGCTCGAACTCGGGTGGCGAGAGGGTGTAGGTCTCGACGGCGCCGTGGTGGTAGCGGGCGCTCATGCCGTAGTACGCGAAGCCGGGTTCGGGGACGAGCACGGCGTCGCCCGGTTCGAGCGTGGCGCGACAGAGGTAGTCGATGGCGCCGTCGGCGCCGGCGCCGAGCCACACCTGCGCCGGGGCGACGTCCCAGCGGTCGGCGACGGCCTCGCGGAGGTCGGCGTGGGCGGCGGTCGGGTAGCGGTTGACCCGGGTGGCGTGCTCGCGGATCGCCTCGACGGCCGCCGGCGCGGGGCCGTGGGGGTTCTCGTTGGAGGCGACTTTCAGCAACTCGTCGGGGTCGCGTCCGAGTTCGCGGGCGACCTCCTCGATCCCCCGGCCCGCCTCGTAGGGGACGTGCGCCGACAGGTCCCGTGTGTCCATACCGCCGGAAACGCCCGGCGACCCTTAAGCGTGTGCGAACGCCCCCGGTCCGGCCCGCGAAACCTCTCGTTCGACTGGAGATCTCGGCTAGAGTTTATCCTCTTGGACACGGACGTGCGGGTATGGGACTGTTCCGGGCGGTCGGGACGCTGGTCGCCGCCGGGGCCGGCGCGGGTGCCGGCGCCGGTGCCGCCCTGGCGGTGGGGGACCCGTTCGCCGTCGGAGCCGCCGCCGCGACGGTGTCGCTCGTCGTCGGGTACGCCGTCGGTCACCGGGGGTGGGTCACGTTCGCCGCGGCGCTTTCGTACCTCGGGGTGGGGACCGCGGTGCTCGCGGGCGCCTCCGGTGCCGGCCCCTCGATGCTCGCGGACCTCACCGACCTGTCGATGATCCCCCTGCAGGTCGGCGGCGCTCTCGTCGGCGTCGGCGGCGCGGTGGCGCTTCTGTTCCTGCTGCGGTGGTCGACGGGCAACCTGAAGCGCCTGTCGACCCGCCCGGTCGACGCCGGTGTCGTCCGTGACGCCGTCGCCTCGGTCGCGAGCACCCTGCGCAGCGGTCGCTCGCTGGTGCGGCGACTCGCGGGTGCCCGCCTCGGGCCGCTGCCGGTCGGCGCCGCCGTCTCGCTCGGGCTGTGGGGCGGCGTCGTCGGCGGGTCGGCTGCGCTCGGGGCGCTGCTCTCGCAGGGCGTGCTGGGCGTCGACGAGGCGGTGTCGCTCCCCGTCGCGACCGACCGCTCCGCCGCCGCGGTGCTCGCGCCGGTCACGCTCGTGCCGTACCTCGCCGGCCTGCTCGTCCCGGCGTACGTCGCCACCGACTGGTTCGCCCTCGACGGCATCGAGGACGCCCCGGAGACCTACGGCGTCCTCGCACGGGCTGCGGGCCGGACCCCGCCATCGGCCGGGCGCAGGACGACCACCGGCGGCGGCGCGTCCGCGTCCGGGACCGGCGACACGACGTCGAGCGCCGACACCTCGGGCACCGACGCCCCGTCTGGCGGACCGGCCCCGGGGCCGCCCTCCACGCCCGAGGACACGCCGGACACGACGCCCGCCGCCGCCCAGGAGTCGAGCGGCGGTCCCTCGGCGTCGAGGGCGTCCGACCGGAGCGCGATGTCGCCGGACGCCCGCATCGCCGACACCGACGGCGGCGCACGGCCCGGCGCGATCGCCGATGTGCTCGACCCGAAGGACGGCGACGCCGATCACTGGCCCAACGCCGAGGACAACCCCTGGGTCGACGAACGGTCCAGCGGTGACGCGGCCGGGGACACCCGCGAGACGCCGGACGACGAGGAGTCGCCGGGCGACGAGGAGACGCCGGCACTGGCTCCCGACGACGACACGGACGACGCGACTGCCGACACCGACGAGGGGACCCTCTCGGACGACGACCGGGTGACCTTCGGCGAACCGTCCGCCGGCGACGCTCCGGACGCCGGGGCAGACGACGCCACGGAGCACGACACCGAGACCGAGAGCGACACCGGGAGCACCGCGGCGGCCACGTCCACGGACCCGGCGGCGTCGGAGTCCGCCGACTCGTCGCCGGAGGAGGGGTCCGCCGACTCGTCGCCGGAGGAGGGGTCCGCCGACGAAATGGACGACGAAGACGACACGGAGCCGCTAAACTCCGACCCCTCGACCTGGGCGACGCCGCCGGCGGTGGACGAGACCGAGGACGCGGTCGACTCACCTGACGAGACGACGGCCGACACCGACGGCCCGGACGAGACCGCGCCCACTGAGCCAGCGGCCGCGGCGTCCGACGCGGAAGCCACCGACGACGCGGGTGACGTGGACGGCGTGAGCGAGGCCCCGGTGGCCGACGACGCGGGCGTCGTGGACGGGCCGGGCGGAGCCGAGGACACACCCGACGACGGGACAGACGAGTCCACGGACGACGGCCTGACGACGGAGGTGCTTGACGTCGACCTCCCCGACATCGAGTCGGCGCGGGAACGCTCCTCGGGCGTGCCCGACACCGCCTCCGGCACCGAGACCGACGAGGACGACGCCGGCACAGAGGAAGACGCCGACGAGGGACTGACGGTCGGGAGCGACGCCGACACGGAGGCGGACGCCGACGAGGGACTGACCGTCGGGAGCGACGCCGACACGAAGGCGGACGCCGACGAGGGACTGACCGTCGGGAGCGACGCCGACACGGAGGCGGACGCCGACGAGGGACTGACGGTCGGGGGCGACGCCGAGACCGACGAGGGCGACGACACGCCGACGACGGAGAGCAGTGACGACGACGGAGGCGATGGGACGGCGGGGGAGGTCGCCGACCGTGTCTCGCGCATCCTCGACGGCGACCTCGACGCCCGCGAGGTCGACGCCACCGACGTGGACGTCGACGCCAACCCGGACATCGACGCGGAGTCCTTTCTGGACGCGGGCGGGTCGGAGGACACCGACGCGACCGCCGAGGCCGAGAGCGAGGAGTCCGACTGAGGACCGCCCCGCTCACGGCTGGTGGAACCCGCCGGTCGCCGCTCTCCTCCCGTCGACTGGCCGGACGGTCGCCTCTCCTCACCCGCCGGCGTCACCGTCGCGGTGTGCCCGCAGTGACGCCCGGTACTCCGAGGCGGTCTCCGCGGTCACCGCCTCGACGGCGACCCCCGGGACCGCCGGCACCGACGAGCGCAGCACCGCGAGCGGGTCGTCGACCGGCGGGGGGCCAGCTCCCGCGACGACGAGCGCGACGCCCTGCACGGTCTCGCGAGCGCGGCCGACGCTCTCGGCGAGTCCCGGCAGGCCCGGCGCGGCGCTGTCGCCGTCGGCGACGGCCGCGAGGAGGTCGTACACCCCGCCGGCAAGTAGCGTCTCGACCAGGTGGAGGTCGTCGGCGAGGGTACTCTCCGGTTCCTCTGCGCCGCCCGCCGACGAGTCACCCGCGGCGTCCACGGCCGCGACGGCGTCGTCGAGTCGGTCCAGCGCGGGCGAGTCGTCCAGCCAGCGGTCAGCGTCGAGACCGGTTGGGTCGTTGCCACGAGCGTGTTCCTCGGGGTCGACCACCCGGGTCCAGTAGGTGTGGAGGGCGTCCAGACGGGTCGCGGCGGCCGCGGCGGCGGCCGACAGTGCCATCGCGGCGGCGTCGTCCCGCGTGGCGGCCAGGCGGCTCGTCGCCGGCACCAGCGCCCGCTCCAGGCGGGCGGCACGGGCGAGCAGGGTCCGCAGGGCGTCCATGGCGGCGTCGTCGAACCGGGCGACCCGGACGCGGTCGTCGCCGCGGTCGACGGCGTCGGGGTCCCACCCGGCGGTCACGAGGTCGCGGTACGCGCGGTACGCGGGGTCGTCGGCGTCCATCACAGGCGCTCGCTCGCGTCCCGCAGCAGTCCGTCGACGATCTCGGTCGTCGTCGGGTGGTACGAGCGGTCGGGCACCTCGCGGACGTCCATCCCGGCGTCGACGACGACGTGCAGCAACTTTGCCATCGCGTCGGCGTGGTAGTGCAGTCCCTGGTACCCCAGCACGGTGCCGTCCCGCGCGACGACCAGGCGGGCGAGTCCCTCGGGCACGTCCTTCGTGCGGAACACGCCGTCGTCCCGGGCCTGCCGGGTGACGACGACCGGGTCGTGTCCGGCCTCGCGGGCGGTCTCGGCGGTGTGACCGACGCGGGCGAACGGGTAGACGCCCAATCCGGCGAACATCACGCGGTGGTGGACGCCCTCGTGTTCCGCGAGGGGGTCGCCGCGGTGGTGTGCGAGGACGTTCTCAGCGGCGAGGTGGCCCTCCTCCTTCGCGACGTGTAACACCGGTTCCCGGCCGTTCGCGTCACCGACGACGAACACCCGGTCGCTGTCGACGCTCTGGGTCGTCGCGTCGACCCACCCCGGTCCCGGCTCGACGGGCGTGTTCTCAAGACCCAGGTCCCCGACGGCGGGGCGACGCCCGGTGAACGCGTACAGGCGGTCGGCCTCGACGGTCGCGAACTCGTCGTCGCGGTCGGTGTGCAGGCGCACGCCCTCCTCGGTCGTCTCGATTCGCCGCTCGCGGGTCTCCCGCAGCACCCGCACGTCGAACTGCTCCTCGTAGATATCGAGGACGGCGTCGCCGAAGACGGGGTCGGCGCCGTCTAGCGGGCGCTGGTCGTGCTCGACCACGGTGAGACTCGTCCCGCCAACCTCCGCGAGGTAGGGGACGAGTTCGACGCCGACGTAGCCAAAGCCCATGACGACGCCGGTGTCGGGAAAGGAGGTGGCGTCGAGCACGTCCGCGCTGGTGACGGGGTCGACCGCGTCCATCCCCGGCAGGTCCGGCACGTCGATCGTGGACCCAGTGGCGATCACGACGTAGTCGGCGTCGATCCGGCGGTCGCCGACGGCGACGGTCGTCTCGTCCACCAGGCGGGCGGTGTCCTGGAGGAACTCCACGTCCTCGCGGTCGGCGAGTTCGTGGACCGCGTGGCGGCGGTGCTGGGCGAAGTCGGCGACGTGCTCGTCCTTCCGGGCGACGACCCGCTCGGGATCGACGGTGGGTGGCTCGGAGAGGCGGTCGTCGTGGCGCGCCTGGAAGCGGTGTGCGCCCGCCGACAGCACCTCCTTCGAGGGCATACAGCCACGGAGGATACACAGCCCACCGCCGGGGTCGCCGTCGTCGACGAGGGTGAGTCGTGCCCGACCAGCGAGTCTGTCCGCGGCTGCCACCCCGGCACTGCCGTACGCCCCGATCACCACGACGTTGGGTGCCGAGGGCGACGCCCCCGGCGAGTCCGCTGCTCGTGCCATACACTACACCGCGGGCGCCCACCGCTTAGGACTTCTGTCGCCGGCGGTCGTCTCGACGTGTTCGATAGCGTATGGGTGTCGTCACTAGTCGGTGAATTTTTATGATCGGCGCTCGACTACTGAGATGAGACAGTCGATGCTCACCTCACACCAGTTCTGACGACCGTTCGCCGTCGCTCGAGCGCCCCCTCGCTCGACGTTCCGACGACGGAGTCAGTCGTCACGTCTCGCCGTAGCCCGGTCGTCACCGGAACGGGGCGGTTCGTGGTCGTCTCTCCCGCCAGTCACGGGACTCGATCACCGCTTCGCCCCGGTGGTCGTCCGTCGACCAGTGCCAGTCGTATCGAACAGCGATCAGTATCGAGTGTCGAACACAAGGGTGAGTCAGCACACACGATGTCACGAGACGCGAACGGACGCACGAACCGGACGACGGACACTGGTGGACGGGAGCGGTCGGTCGAGGAGCGCGTGGTCGTTGCCAGGCGGGTCGACCCCGGCGAGACACAGACCGCGGCGGAGGCCCGGCGGCTGGCGCGGGCGGCGGGCTACGAGGTGGTCGAGACGGTCACCCAGGCACGGCCACGCGACCCGGGGACGGAACTCGGCGCGGGCAAGGTCGAGGAGGTTGCGGCGACGGTCGAGGCGGGCGACGCCGACGCCGTCGTCGTCGACGCCCCGCTCACCCCGGCGGTGACGGTCGAACTGGAGGACCGGGTGGGTGTCCCGGTGCTCGACCGGCACCGCGTGGTGCTCGAGACGTTCGCCCGCGGGGCGAGCACGGAGCGGGCACGCCTCGGCGTCGAGCTGGCGCGACTGCGCCACGAGTTGCCCCGGGTCCGCGAGCGCACCGGCCAGCACCTGCTCAGTCTCGCCACCGAGAAGGGCACGCCCGTCCAGGACTACGAGGCGCGGATCGCCCGGATCGAGCGCCGCCTGGAGACGCTGCCCTCGCCCGCCGAGCGCCACCGCGAGCGCCGCCGCGAGCAGGGGTTCGACCTCGTCGCGCTCGTGGGGTACACGAACGCCGGCAAGTCCACGCTGTTGCGCCGCCTGGCGGCGGACCTCTCGATCGACGGCGACGCCGACCCCGACCCGGAGACGGAGGTGACGGTGAGCGTCGCGGACCGTCTGTTCGAGACCTTGGAGACGACCACCCGGCGGGTGTCGCTGTCGGGCCGGGAGACGCTGGTCACCGACACCGTCGGGTTCGTGGACGACCTGCCCCACGAACTGGTGGCGTCGTTCTCCCCCACCGTCGCGGAGGCAGAGGCGGCGGACTGTGTCGTCCTCACGGTCGACGCGACCGACCCGCCGGCGGCGCTCCGGCGGAAACTCCGGACGGGCCTGTCGGTGCTCGACGACGCGCCAGAGGTGGTCGCGTTCACGAAGGTCGACGCCGTCGACGCGGCGACGGTCGAGCAGCGCCGCGCGCTGGTCACGGAAATCGCGGACGCCGACCTCGTACCCGTGAGCGCGGTCGACGGCACCGGCCTGGAGACGCTGCGGGCGACGGTCCGCGAGCGCCTGCCGACCGAGCGCGCCACCGTCGAGATGCCCGCCGGCGACCGGGCCATGCAGGTGGTCTCGGCGGCGTACGACCAGTGTCGCGTCCACGAGGTGGAGTACGGTGACCGCGTGCGACTGACGGTGAGCGGTCGGCCGACGACCGTCGAGCGCCTGCGCGGGCGAGCCGACGGGACGTGACCGCGAACCGGTGGATGGATTATCCCCACCTCCCGACGGAATGACGATGAGCGTCGTGGACACGGCGGTGCGGACGATACACCTCTCGGTCGCGGCGCTGTGGGTCGGCGGCGTGCTCTTCCTGACGCTGGTGGTGCTGCCGGTCGCCCGTGACGGCGACCTGAACGCCGCCCCGCTGGAGCGGATGGTCGGGCGGCTGGCGACCGTCTCGCGGCTGAGTGCGCTCGCGCTCCTGCTCACTGGCGGCCACCTCGCCGCCACGGGCTACACCGTCGACTCGCTCACCGGCACCACGCGGGGCCGCCTGGTGGTCGGGATGGTCGTCCTCTGGTTCGTCCTCGCGGGGCTGGTGGAGGTGGGTGCCTCGCGGGTCCGTGACGGCCTGCGCGAGAAGCGGGTCCGGGCGCCGGCCCGTGACGGGCTCAGGTGGTTCGGTCTCGCCAGTGTGGTGGGCGTGTTGCTGCTTCTGGACGCCGGCCTGCTGGCGACGTAGTCCGGCGGCGCCCCCACCGGACGGACCGACAGCCCCTTGTCGCCGGCTGCCACGCGGGGCGGTATGGAGATCGGCGTCGTCGGACTCGGGCGGATGGGCGCGGTGATAGTCGACCGACTGCTCGCGGCCGACCACGAGGTCGTCGCCTTCGATCTGGACGACGACCGGGTGGCGGCCGCCGCCGAGCGCGGCGCGACCCCGGCGGACTCCCTCGCGGCTCTCGCGGACCGCCTCGACCGCCCGGCGGCGGTGTGGCTGATGGTGCCCGCGGGTGAGGCGGTCGACGCCGCCATCGAGGACCTCGCGCCCCACCTCGACGGCGACAGCGTGGTGGTCGACGGGGGCAACTCCCACTTCGAGGCCTCCGTGCGCCGGGCCGAGCGGGTCGAGGCGGCGTACCTCGACTGTGGCACCAGCGGCGGGCCGGACGGCGCCGAGCGGGGGCTGTCGCTGATGGTCGGCGGGCCCCGTGAGGCGTACGAGCGCCTGGAACCCGCCTTCGACGCCGTCGCGGGCGGCGACGGCTACGCCCGCGTCGGGCCCAGCGGCGCCGGACACTACGTGAAGATGGTCCACAACGGCGTCGAGTACGCCTTGATGGGGGCGTACGGCGAGGGGTTCGAACTGCTGGCCCGGGGTCGGTACGACCTCGACCTGGAACGGGTCGCCCGCACCTGGAACGGCGGGGCGGTGGTGCGGTCGTACCTGCTCGAACTGTGCGCGGAGTCGTTCGCGGCGGAGGGGAACGACCTCGGGGACGTGGCGGACTTCGTCGCCGGCGGCTCCACCGGCTCGTGGACCGTGCAGGAGGCAATCGAGCAGGAGGTGCCGATGCCGCTGGTGTACACCGCCCTCGCCGAGCGCTTTGACTCCCGCGGCGAGCGGTTCGCCCGGCGGCTGGCGAACCGCCTGCGACACGGCTTCGGCGAGCACGAGGTCCGGCGACGGTGAGGCGGGGCCCGGGGCCCGTCGCCCGCCCGGACGACAACCCTTAATTCCCGACCGCCCCTGCGCCCGCCGTATGAACGTCCTCGTCGTCGGCGGGACGGGTTTCATCGGGACGGCACTGTGTCGCGAACTCGACGCGCGAGGGCACGACGTGACGGCGCTGTCGCGCTCGCCGGAGGACGCCGACCTGCCCGACGCCGTCGATCGGGTCGCCGGTGACGTGACTGCCTACGACTCCATCGAGGGCGCCTTCCAGGGCCAGGACGCGGTGTACTACCTGGTGGCGCTGTCGCCGCTGTTCAAGCCCAGCGGTCCCGGGCACGAGGCGGTCCACCTCGGGGGCACCGAGAACACTCTCCGCGCCGCCCGCGAGCACGGCGTCGACCGCCTGGTCCACATGTCGGCGCTCGGTGCGGACCCCGACGGCCCGACGGCGTACATCCGGACGAAGGGCGAGGCCGAGCGCCGGGTCCGGGACGCCGGGCTGGACTGGACGATCCTCCGGCCGTCGGTCGTGTTCGGTGACGGCGGCGAGTTCGTCCCGTTCTCCCGGAAACTGACGACGCCGTACGTCACCGGCCTGCCCGGCGGCGGGCGCACCCGCTTCCAGCCACTGTGGGTCGGCGACCTGGTGCTGATGCTCGTCGAGGCGCTGGCCGAGGACCACGTCGGCGAGACGTACGAACTCGGCGGCCCCGAAGTGCTCACGCTGGCGGACGTCACCCGGATGGCCTACCGGGCGCGGGGCCAGTCCGTCTCGGTCCTGCCGATCCCCATGTCGCTGGCGGGCGTCGGCCTCAAGATCGCCGACCCCGTCCCCTTCGTCCCCTTCGGCGCCGACCAGGCCCGCTCGCTGCGGATGGACAACACCGTCACGGACAACGACGTCACCGCCCTGGGCGCTGACTCCGCCGACCTCCGCACGCTGGGCGACTACCTCGGTCTGTCCTGACGTTTTGGTGTCGGAATACCGACACAAGGCTTATTCCGGCGATCGCCGTCTCTCGGGGTAACAGATGAAACTCGCGATGATCGGCTTCGGGCAGGCCGGCGGGAAGATCGTCGACAAGTTCATCGAGTACGACCAAACGACGGACTCGGGGATCGTCAACTCGGCCATCGCGGTGAACTCGGCGAAGGCGGACCTGATGGGATTGGAGCACGTGCCCGAGGAGAACCGCGTTCTCATCGGGCAGGCCCGCGTGAAGGGGAAAGGCGTCGGCGCGGACAACGAACTCGGCGCGGAGGTCGCCGAGGAGGACATCGACGAGATAGACAGCGCGATCGACACCGTCCCCGTCCACGAGGTCGACGCCTTCCTCATCGTCGCCGCCCTGGGCGGCGGCACCGGCTCCGGGGGCGCGCCGGTTCTCGCGAAGCACCTGAAACGCATCTACACCGAACCCGTCTACGGCCTGGGCGTGCTGCCCTCGGGCGACGAGGGCGGCATCTACACGCTGAACGCCGCCCGCTCGTTCCAGACGTTCGTCCGCGAGGTGGACAACCTGCTCGTGTTCGACAACGACGCCTGGCGCCAGTCCGGCGAGTCCATCGAGGGTGGCTACGACGAGATCAACCGCGAGATCGTCAACCGGTTCGGCGTCCTCTTTGGCGCCGGCGAGGTCCACCCCGGCGAGGAGGTCGCCGAGAGTGTCGTCGACTCCTCGGAGATCATCAACACGCTGGCGAGTGGCGGCGTCTCCACGGTGGGCTACGCCACCGAGGAGGTCCAGGCCCAGGAGGAGGGCCTGCTCTCTCGCATCAAGAGCGACGGCAGCGACGAGGGCGATCTGGACGCCGCCAACACGACGAACCGCGTCACCAGTCTCGTGCGCAAGGCCACCCTCGGGCGACTCACGCTCCCCTGTGAGATCCGCGGCACCGAGCGGGCGCTGGTGGTGATGTCCGGCCCGCCCGAGCACATCAACCGCAAGGGGATGGAGCGGGGCCGCAAGTGGCTGGAGGAGGAGACCGGCAGCATGGAGGTCCGCGGCGGCGACTACCCGCAAGCGGGCGCCGACCACGTCGACGCCGCCGTCCTCCTCTCCGGTGTGACCGACGTGCCCCGGATCAAGGAACTCCAGCAGGTCGCCATCGAGGCCCAGGACAACATCGAGGAGATCCGCCAGGAGAGCGAGCGCCAACTCCAGGAGCTCGTCCAGGACGACCAGGACGAGCTCGACCCGCTGTTCTGAGAAGCGAGTCGCCACGGGACTCGGGAGTCGCCACGGGACTCGGGAGTTCCCACAGAACTCGTTTGACCGCCGGTCCTCGGCCCCCAAGCCAGTAATCGTTATACTCCCGGCGGCCCAAGGCCAGGGGTATGTCGTCGCCACTGACGCGACTGTTCGAGGCGTTCGGCACGGACGAGGCCGAGGACCCGAGCGAGGACACCCACCCGACGGCGGTGGCCGACCACGAGGTCTCGGTCGAGCGGGACCGCTACTGACCGTCAGGCCCCGTCGCGTCGGGGCCGTCCGCCACGGCGTCGCTCGTGCCCGCCTCGCCGCCGGGGTCCTCGATCACCTCGATCGTCACGCTGTCGCGGTCGACGCCGATACGCTGGAACTGGGTGCGGACGTGTTCCTCGGCGGCCTCGACGGCCGCCTCGCGGTCGTCGTACCCGCGTGGCGCGGGTGACTCGAAGGCGACGTGGACCTCGCGACCGTCGACGCGCTGGATTTGCCCGCCGGAGGCCACCTCGTAGAACTCGTCACACACCCACACGTAGTCGGCGTCGACGTCGGGAGCGCCACGAAAGGAGGGGGCCCGCTCGCCCCGCTCGTACAGCGTCCCCGTCAGGGCCGTGCCGCCCGCCCGACCGCGGACCAGAATCATACCG
>CAYODS010000080.1:9638-14223 GCA_964402765.1 uncultured Halobacteriales archaeon | reverse complement strand
TGTTCTTCTCGAAGAACTCGGCGATGGAGATCGCCCGCTGGCTCTCGGCCAGCTCCTCGGCGATACCCACCTCCCGTCCGTCACCGAGTTCCGACTGGAACGACGTCATACCCTCACTCCGTCACCACAGGGTAAAAACCCCCACGGGAGCGCGGTGAAAGTGGTGCCCGGCCGGAGCACGGCGCGGGGGTCGGCGCCCCTGAGGGTGACGGGTCACGGGGCGGCGACCGACCCGTGACTGGCGACCGGCCGACTGTCGGCGGCTGACTGGTCCACGATCGACCGGTGGCCGGCACCACGATCGACCGGTGGCCGGCACCACGATCGACCGGTGGCCGGCAGGTGGCGATCATCCGCACGCGAGCGCGCACACGCGGGATTTAAGAGTGGGGGCCACTTACTCCGGAGTAAGTTCTTTACATGTCTGGTGAGAGCGACTACAGTTCCGGGTCGATCCAGACGCTGGGCGATCTGGAGGGTGTGCGGAAACGTCCGGCGATGTACATCGGGTCGACCGGGGCGCGTGGGTTGCATCACCTCGTGTACGAGGTGGTTGACAACTCGATAGACGAGGCACTGGCGGGCTACTGCGACACGATCGAGGTGACCGTCCACGGGGACGGCTCCGTGAGCGTCAGTGACGACGGTCGTGGTATCCCCGTGGACACCCACGAGGAGCACGGTCGGCCCGCCGTCGAGGTGATCATGACGGTGCTGCACGCCGGCGGCAAGTTCGACAACGACTCCTACCCCATCTCGGGCGGCCTGCACGGCGTCGGCGTGAGCGTGGTGAACGCCCTCTCGAAGTGGCTTGAGGTGACGGTGAAGCGAGACGGCGCCGTCTGGCGACACCGCTTCGACCACGGCGAACCCGAGGGCGACATCGAGCGGGTGCGAGACCTCGAACCGGACGAGGAGACCGGCACCACGATCCAGTTCTGGCCCGACGAGGAGATCTTCGAGGTCACGGAGTACGAGTACGACACGCTCGGCAACCGCCTGCGGGAGTTGGCCTTTCTCAACCCCGGCGTCGAACTCGTCATCGAGGACGAACGCGACGGCTCCCGGCGGGCGTTCGCCTTCGAGGGCGGCATCCGGGAGTTCGTCGAGTACCTCAACGAGACGCGCACGCCGCTGCACGAGGACGTGATCTACTTCCACGACGAGGGCGCGGTCGACGCCGGCGAGATGGAGGTCGAGATCGCCATGCAGGCGACCGACGAACTCCAGGGGTCGATCCACGCCTTCGCGAACAACATCAACACCCGCGAGGGCGGCACCCACCTCACCGGGTTCAAGACCGCCCTGACCCGCGTCGTGAACGACTACGCCGACGACCAGGGGATGCTGTCGGACCTGGGAGAGAACCTCACCGGCGAGGACATCCGCGAGGGGCTCACCGCGGTCATCTCGGTCAAGCACCCCGACCCGCAGTTCGAGGGCCAGACGAAGACCAAACTCGGCAACGGTGCCGTTCGTGGCGTCGTCGAGAGCGCCGTCCACGAGGGCCTGGGGACGTTCCTGGAGGAGAACCCCAGCACCGCGAAACAGATCGTCCGCAAGGCCAAGGAGGCCGCAAAGGCCCGCAAGGCCGCACAACAGGCCGAGGAGCTCACTCGCCGGAAGTCCGCACTCGACTCCACCTCACTGCCGGGGAAACTGGCGGACTGCCAGAGCCGCGACCCCGAGGATTCGGAACTGTTCATCGTCGAGGGCGACAGCGCGGGCGGCAGCGCGAAACAGGCCCGTAACCCCGAGTTCCAGGCCGTCCTCCCCATCCGCGGGAAGGTGCTCAACGTCGAGAAGCACCGCCTGGACCGCGTGCTGGAGAACGACCAGATCCGCAACATGATCACCGCGATCGGGACGGGCATCGGCGAGGAGTTCGACATCGAGGACGCCCGCTACGAGCGGATCATCATGGCGACCGACGCCGACGTGGACGGCGCCCACATCCGCACGCTCCTGCTCACCTTCTTCTACCGGCACATGCGCCCGCTGCTGGAGGCGGGGTACGTGTACGCCACAAAGCCGCCGCTGTACCGCGTGCGCTACCGCGGGGAGACGTACGACGTGATGACCGAACAGGAGCGCGACGAGGTCGTCGCCGAGAAGTGCAACGGCAACCCCAGCCAGGTCCAGCGGTTCAAGGGCCTGGGCGAGATGAACCCACAGCAACTGTGGGACACCACGATGGACCCACAGAACCGCGTGCTCAAGCAGATCACCGTCGAGGACGCCGCCGCCGCCGACCGGATGTTCTCCGTGCTGATGGGCGACGCCGTCGAGCCCCGCAAGGAGTTCATAAAGGAGCACTCTCCAGAGGCCGACTGGGTCGACATCTGAGCCCTCAGATCAGGCCCTTCGTCTTCGCCACGCCCCGGACCCCGAGTCCGAGGATCACCAGCCCGATCACGCCGAGTCCGACGTACCGGAGCGTGTTCGGCCTCCGGATGAGGTACGACCGGTCCGGGTTCCGCGAGTCGACGTACACCGTGGCCGTGCTCCCCTCGGGGTACTTTTCGACCACGTCGCGGGCGCCGGAGATCGCCCCGAACTCGTTCGAGCGGGCGCTACCCGGGTACACGTTGTCCGACGTGTACCGCTGGCCCTCGTAGGTGTAGGAGTACTCGACGACGGCGTAGTACACCGTGACGTCCTCGTTCACGTCGTCGCCGTCGTTGTCCCGGCGCTCGACGCGCTCCTCGACGCTCGAGGACTCCACACGGTGCCCTCGACCTCGACGGTGTTCTCGAACAGCGCCTGCTGGCTCACGTAGAGGTAGGTGGCGCCGTCGACCGCCGCCAACCCGATGACGAGCACCACCGCGTTGCCCAGCATCGGGTTGTCCCTGAAGAAGTCGATCTGCTTCGCCACACCACCCCGACGGCGTGACAGGAGGATAGAAATTGTGGCCGTCGGGGAACGGCGTCGCCTCGGTCGTCCAGTGTCTCTCTGGGCGCGGTCGTCCACCCGTCCACGCCCCGCGGGTGAGGGGCCGACGCCACGAGGGAGCCCAACGGCCCGGCGGCCGCGTGCACGCGCGGAACGTAACTTTTTTGCACGACTGAGAGTGTTAAAGGATAACGATGGCGACGCGAGAGAGCCGCGTGGGACGGTCGGGGGCGGCGCTGGAGATGACCGACGCCGCGGAGTTCGCGGACAACCTCGGTGCGGTGCTGGTCGTGGTGTTCGTGGTGCAGGTCGCGGCGGCGTTCGTCGGGTGGGTCGCCGGCGGCGTCGGCCCGGTACTGGGGTTCGCCCTGACGGTCGCGCTGGCGGTGCTGGGGGTCGCCGCTCTGGGCTGGGCGTACCTGACCGAGCCACGGCGGACCGAGCGGGCGCTGCGGCGGGTCGGCCGCGTCCTCGCGGTGGTGTACGCGCTGTGGGGGGCCACCCTGCTCGGTGCCTGGACGTTCGGCATCTACCTCACCGGCGTGCCCGGTGTGCTCACCCCGCCGGTCCACACGCCGGCGCTCGCCGTCGCGGTCTTCTACGCTGTCCCCGTCGTCGTGGCGCTCGCGCTGACCCGTCGGGTGCGTGCGATGGACCGCCGCTGATCCCCGTCTCGTGGCCGTCGTCCTCCGAATGGTTCAGTGAACCGAAGACCACAACACCCTCCCGCCCCACCGTCGAGTAAGGAATGAGTTCAGAGGCGCCGGACCCGGCAGACGAGGTCGACGCCGCCGACGTCGAGCGAGTCCGCATCGAGGACGAGATGGAGCAGAGCTACATCGACTACGCGATGAGCGTCATCGCGGGCCGGGCGCTGCCCGACGCCCGGGACGGGCTGAAGCCGGTCCACCGGCGGATCCTCTACGCGATGGACGAGATGGGCGTCTCGTCGGGGTCGAGCCACCGCAAGTCCTCCTCGATCGTCGGCGAGACGATGGGCGACTACCACCCCCACGGGGACTCGGCCATCTACGACGCGCTGGTGCGGATGGCCCAGGACTTCTCGATGCGGTACCCGCTGGTCGACGGGCAGGGCAACTTCGGCTCGATGGACGGCGACCCGCCGGCGGCGATGCGCTACACGGAGGCCCGGATGTCCTCGGCCGCCGAGGAGATGCTCGCGGACATCGACCGGGACACCGTCGACTTCACGCCCAACTACGACGACAGGCTCACCGAACCGGAGGTGTTGCCGGCGAAGCTCCCGAACCTCCTGTTGAACGGCTCGTCGGGCATCGCGGTCGGGATGAGCACGAACGTCCCGCCACACAACCTCCGGGAGGTGGTCGACGCGACGATCCACCTGATCGAACACCCCGACTGCGAGGTCGAGGACCTGATGGAACACGTGAAGGGGCCGGACTTCCCGACCGGCGCCAACGTGGTCGGCAAGGACGCGGTCTACTCGGCCTACGCCACCGGCCGGGGCCGTCTGCGGGTGCGCGCCGAGTACGAGATCGACCGCGAGGCCGGGCGGATCGTCGTCACCGAACTTCCCTTCCAGGCCAACAAGGCCCGCATCGTCGAACGGATCGCCGAGGACGTCAACGACGGCGAGATCGAGGGGGTCTCGGACCTGCGCGACGAGTCCGATCGCGACGGCGTCCGGATCGTGATCGAACTGAAACGG
>CAYODS010000080.1:0-9628 GCA_964402765.1 uncultured Halobacteriales archaeon | reverse complement strand
GCGCTGGTCGACGGCCAGCCTCGAGTGCTGACGCTGAAAGAGACCCTGCGGGAGTATCTCGACCACCGCAAGACGGTCGTCCGCCGGCGCTCCGAGCACGACCTGGCGGCCGCCGAGGACCGCGCGCACATCCTGGAAGGACGGCTCCGCGTGCTCGAACACGCCGAGGCGGTCGTCGACCTGATCCGGGACAGCGAGGACCGCGACGCGGCCAAGGCCGGCCTCCGCGAGGAGTTCGACCTCTCGACCGACCAGGCCGACCACGTCGTCCGGATGCAACTGGGCTCGCTCACCTCGATGGAGGCCGGCGAGGTGGAGGCCGAGTACGAGGAGGTCCAGACGGAGATCGAACGGCTCGAACGGATCCTCTCCTCCGAGGAGGAACTGCTCGCGGTGATAGAGGAGGAACTGCGCGAGATCAGGGCCGACTACGGCGACGACCGGCGCACCTCGATCGTCGAGTCCGACGGCCAGGTCACCCACGAGGACCTCATCCCCGAGGAGGACTGTCTCGTGGTGATCACGGAGGACGACTACATCAAGCGGATGCCGGTCTCGACGTTCGACCCCCAGAACCGCGGCGGCAAGGGGATCATCGGCGCCGACCCCAAGGAGGGCGACCGCGTCTCGAAGGTGTTCCGGGCAAACAGCCACGACTACCTGCTCTGTTTCACCAACCGCGGGCAGGTCTACCGGCTGAAGACCTACGAGGTGCCGGAGATGTCCCGCACGGCGCGGGGCAAGTCCGCGGTCAACCTGCTCGACCTGGACGACGGCGAGGAGTTGACCGCCGTCGTCACCACCGACGAGTTCGAGGAGGAGGAGTGTATCACGATGGTGACCCGGGAGGGCTACGTCAAGCGGACCTGCGCCCTGGAGTTCGAGAACATCCTCTCGACGGGGATCCGCGCCGCCAAACTCGAGGACGGCGACGCGCTGGTCGACGTGGAGGTCACGCGGGGCGACCGCGACCTGGTGATCGCCACCGAGCAGGGCATGACGATCCGCTTCGACGAGACCGAAGCCCGGGAGATGGGCCGCACCGCCCGCGGCGTCCGGGGGATCGACCTGCGGGAGGGCGACCGCGTCGCCGCGATGGTCGCCGCAACCGACGACGACGACCGTGACCTGCTGACGGTGACCCGCCGGGGGTACGGCAAGCGGACCGCCCTCGCCGAGTACCGCGTCCAGTCCCGGTACGGCAAGGGGCTGGTCGACATCAAGACCGACGAGCGCAACGGGCCCGTCGCGACGGCCAAGCGGGTCTCGCCCGACGACCACCTCGTCGTGATGAGCGAGGACGGCCAGATCATGCGCACCCGCGCCGGCGGCGTGAGCCGGGTCGGCCGCAACACGTTGGGGGTGAAGATCATGGAACTGGACGGCGAGGACCGCGTGGCCAGCGTGACCGTGGTCCCGGCGGGCGAGAACGAGGGGTAGCGCGGTCGGCGGGGACGAGCGGGGGCGACACGCTCAGGGGGTTCGGTCACAGGATCCGCCGGCCGAGCGCGCTGGCGGTCAGTTCACAGGCCAGTTCGGCCGTACGGTTGCGTTCGTCGAGGATCGGGTTGACCTCCACGAGATCCATCGACCGGAGCGTCTCGGGGTGTCGGGCGACCTGTTCCATCGCCGCGTGGGCCTCCCGGTAGGAGACGCCGCCCCGGACCGGCGTCCCGACGCCGGGGGCCTCGCCGGGGTCGAGCCAGTCCAGGTCCAGGCTGACGTGCAGACCCGCGGTGTCGGTCGTGACGACCGCCAGGGCCTCGTCCACCACCTCGGGCAGCCCCCGGTCGTCGACGTCGGACATCGTGAACACCGAGACCGGGCTCTCCCGGAGCAGGCGGCGTTCGTCCCCGTCGAGCGAGCGGACGCCCACCAGCGCGACGTTCTCGGGGTCGACGTGTGGCGCGCGGGCCCAGGGGGCGAAGTCGCCGACGCCGAGCAGGGCCGACAACACCATCCCGTGGACGTTGCCGCTGGGGGTGGTGGCCGGGGTGTTGAAGTCGCCGTGGGCGTCGAACCAGACGACGCCCAGGTCGTCGTCGCCGGCCGAGGCGCCGACGGTCCCCATGGCGACCGAGTGGTCGCCCCCCAGCACGACCGGGACCGCGCCGTCCGCCAGCGACTCCGTGACGGCGTCGGCGACGCGACGGGTGACGACCGCCGTCTCGTCGAGGTGTTTCGCGCGCGGGTCGTCGCTCTCGCCGTCGCGGTCCGGGCGCGGGACGGGGACGTCGCCGGCGTCCAGACAGGCCCTGTCGGCGGCCTCGACGGCCTCGGCGAGGCCCGCGTACCGGATCGCCGACGGCCCCATGTCGACCCCTCTGCGGTCGGCCCCGAGGTCCATCGTCACCCCGAGGACGTGTACCGGTCGGCTCATCGGCCCGTGGTAGGTGGCTCCGCGGTTTGGCTCTGTGGGTCGGACGTCAGAGACTCCGGGCCGGGTCGACGTCACGCGGTAGTGTTTACTTCGAGAGCGACGACCGAAATCGGGGGAAAAACATCCAGGAAGCCCCGGCCGTCCGAGCAACGCCGACAGCGCTCTTCGATCAACGAACACGACTACGAGACGCCTACCAAGAGTTAAGGGCCGCGGAACCGACCGCCGGGGTATGGACTCGGACGGCACGCCACAGGAGATCACGAGCCTCGTCGGCCGCGAGGTGTACTCGAACAGCGGCGTCTACGTCGGCGAGGTCGAGGACCTGCGCCTGGACCTGGACCGGGAGACGGTGACCGGGCTGGCGCTCCACCGGCTCAACGGCGAACTGTTCTCGGCGGAGGCGGCCTCCGCCCGCGGCGTGATCGTCCCCTACCGGTGGGTTCGGTCGGTCGGGGACATCGTCATCGTCAACGACGTCGTCGAGCGGGTCGACCGCCCGGAGGAGGGCGACGAGGAGACCGAGGTCGCGCCCTAGCTCCCGTTGGAGCCGTCGCTCTCGACGCCCATCGCCTCGAACAGCTTCCTGCGGACCGCCTCCTCGGTCAGCTCCAGCAGCGTGTCGCGGTTGTTGTCGGTGGTCTCGATGCCGGTGAAGATGCCCAGCGGGATCTCCACGCTGGCGTCGGTCGAGTGACCCGCGGTCTCGCCCACCTCCCCGAAGGCGTCGTCGAGCACGTTGCCGATGTTCATCCGGATGTCCTTCGAGCGGGCCGCCAGGTAGATGTTGTCGTCGGCGATGGCGAACACGGCGGTCGTGGTGATCCCCTCCAGGTTGAGGAGGTGTTGTGCGGCCTGTGCCAGGGCGTCGCGGTCGCGGATGAACCCCGCGTTCGACACCAGGTGTGAGCCCCGGACCTCCCGGTTGCGGATCGCCTCGGCGAGGACGTCGAGCGTCTCCGGGGACATCGACGGCGACTCGACCTGTTCGAGCGTGTCGTGGTCGGCGAAGGGGTAGAGGTAGGCCGCCGCGGTCAGGTCCGCGGGCGTGGTGTCCCGTTTGAAGTCGAGGGTCTCGGCGCGGATCCCGTACAACAGCGCCGTCGCCACCTCGCCGTCCAGGCTGATCTCCAGTTCCTGGACGTACTTGGTGAGGATCGTGGAGGTGGCCGAGACGTTGGGCCGGACGTCCGAGAACGCCGCCTCGATCTCCTCGTCGTGGTCGTAGTGGTCGACGACGATGTCGACGCTGTCGACCGGCAACTCGTCGCCCCCCGGGGCGTCGACTAGCGCGAACGTGTCGTAGTCCGCGAGGTCGACAGCGTCCCGGGCGACCAGTTCGATCCCCAGCAGGTTGACGAACGCCCGGTTCTCCTGGTGGCCGATCTCGCCCTCGTAGACGATGTCCGCCTCCACGTCCCGCTCCGCGGCGATGGCCCGCAGGGCGGCCGCGCTGGCGATCGAGTCCGGGTCCGGGGAGTGTTGGATCAGGATCGCCAGCCGCTTCTCGGTCCCGTCGATCACCTCCGCGAGTTGCTGGGCCTTGTACTCCAGTTCGCCCGTCTCCAGGGCCCGCAGCGCCGAGTCCGCGATCACCGCCGACGGGTTGATGACGACGTCGGCGCCGACCTCCGAGAGTTCGTCCGCCGACACGGGGTCGTCGGCCCGCGCGATGATGAACTGATCGCCGTTGGCCGCCCGGAGGTTCTCCACCGCCACCGCGTTGGCGTTCACGTCCGAGGACATGATCAGGACGACGTCCCGGTCGGCGAGGTCGTCCACGACCTCCGGGTCGTTGATGTCCGCGGTGCGCGCGTTGAGGTCCTGGTCCCGCAGCGCCTCCACCCGCCCGTCGTCGCGGTCCAGGATCAGGACGTCTTTCCCCTCCCCGACGAGTTCCTCCGCGACCGCGTGGCCCACGCTCCCACACCCCAGAATCGCGTAGGTCGACATCGAAGACATCGTGATGCCCGTACTCATCGTGATTGAACTGAAACCGTCTCACACTTATAATCCGTTCCTTCCGATACCGGCCGTCCGGGCGGCTCCGCGGGGGAGGAAGGAAACGTATTTCAGTCGGCCTTCCTCACGCTGGGGTGTGCTGGGCCGGTAGCTCAGTCCGGGAGAGCGACGGACTCTTAATCCGTCGGTCGAGGGTTCAAATCCCTTCCGGCCCGCTTCCGTGACGGACGCGAGGAGTGCCCCCACCGTTCGGGGCCGACGTTCATGTGACTCGCGCCCCTAAGACGGACGATGCAGGGCAGCGACCGGATGATGTTCTGGGGACTCGTCTTCCTGTTTCTGAGCATGGTGTTCGCCGTCGTCGTCGCGTTGCTGTTCGGCTAGATGGCCCTCGACGGCGTCGACCGTCGCCTCCGGGCGTTCGCGAGGGGACACGTGTCCACAGTTCGCCGGCACCCGGAGCCCGGAGTCCGGGACCACCCCGCCGCCCGCACCGCCCACTCGTCGGGGACCACCGGGTCGGTCTCGCCGTGCAGGAACAGCGTCGGGACCGCGAGGTCGGGGAGCCGGTCGAGGTAGTTGGTGCGCAGTCCCGTCGGACCGACCTCGGCGCGCTGGAACGCCCTGAACGTGGCGCCGGCGTCGGAGCGGTCCAGACAGCGCCGGAAGTCCGCGAACAGTTCCGGCGAGCGGTTCTCCGGGTGAGTGACGGCACGCAGCGCGAGCCGCGAGGCCGCCGGACTCCGGGCCGACAGCGTCCGGGTCGCCGCCGAGAGCAGCGGGAGCCGGACGAACAGGTACGCGAGCCGACCGCCGGGGGCCGCACCGCCGAGGCCGTAGCTGTCGATCGCGACCGGCCCGTCCACCCGGTCGGGTCGATCCAGCGCGACCCCGATCGCGATCGCCCCGCCCATCGAGACGCCGACGAGGCTCGGGCCGCGGACGTCGACGGCGTCGAGGAACGCCGCGACCACGTCGACGTAGTCGGCGGTCCCGGCGACCCCCGGGACCCGGTCGGTGTGTCCGTGGCCCGGCAGGTCCACCGCGAGGACGCGACGCTTCGCGGCCAGCGCCGGGAGGACGTGCCGCCAGGAGAAGGTCGCCGCGTCGACGCCGCCGCCGTGCAACGGCACCACCGCCGTCTGCCCGCCGTCCCCGTCGACCGGCCGCCCCTCGAGGAGGCTCACCGTCGTGCCGGTCGATCGCTCCGGGAGTTCGACCGAGCGCCGTCGCAGTTCGACACCCTCCGGGGCGACGATCGGCCTGTGGGCGTCCGTGGCGGTCGTCATAACTCCTTGTGCATCTCCACGTGTGGGATGTCCGCCTCCTCGAACTCGTCGCTCACCGTCTCGTAGCTCAGATCCAGGTAGAACCCCTCGACGGCGACCTGGGCGTGGAGGTGGAGTTCGTCGTGGCCCCGCTCGGCCGCGGCCGCCTCGACGGCCGTCATCAGTCGCCGCCCGATCCCCTCGCCGCGGCGGGGTTCCCGGACGGCGACTCGTTCGACCTTGCCGACGCCGGGTTCGGGTTCGCGCAGGCGGGCCGTCCCGACCGGGTCGCCGTCGTCGTAGGCGACGAACTGCAGGGCCGCCTCGTCGCGGCCGTCCATCTCGATCGACTCCGGGACGTCCTGCTCGTCGACGAACACGTCGCGTCGCACGTCGAACGGGTCCGCGAGTTCCTCCACGCGGCGGACGGTGACGGTCATCGGTGCGGATTCCACGTCGAGAACACTCAACGGTTTCCCTCGCCCGCGGACGACGTCGGCCTCAGGCGTCGTCGGGGCTGTAGTTGGGCGCCTCGTCGGTGATCATCACGTCGTGGGGGTGTGACTCCTTCTGCCCGGCCGCCGACACGCGGACGAACTCGGCGCGCTCCTTGAACTCGGGGATCGTCTCGGCACCGACGTACCCCATCCCGGACTGCATCCCCCCGACGAGCTGGTTCAGTTCGGAGGCCAGCGACCCCTTGTACGGCGTCGCGGCCTCGACGCCCTCGGGGACGAACTCCTCGTCCTCGGTCTCCTCCTTCAGGTAGCGGTCGCCGCCGCCCTCGCTCATGGCGCCGACCGAGCCCATGCCGCGGTACTGCTTGTACTTCTTGCCCTGCATCGTGATGACGCGGCCGGGCGCTTCGTCCGTGCCGGCGAAGTACGAGCCGAGCATGACCGCGTCGGCGCCGGCGGCGACGGCCTTGATCGCGTCGCCGGAGTAGCGGATCCCGCCGTCGGCGATCACGGGCACCCCCTCGGGGGCGGCGACGTCGGCGACCTGCGCGACGGCAGTGATCTGGGGCATTCCGGCGCCCGTGACGACGCGGGTGGTACAGATCGAGCCCGGGCCGATCCCGACCTTGATCCCGTCGGCGAAGTCGACGATCTCCGCGGCGGCCTCGCGGGTGCCGACGTTGCCGACGACGACGTCCGCCGCAACCGTCCCCGAGATCTCGCGGGCGCTCTCGATCACGTTCCGGTTGTGCGCGTGGGCGCAGTCGATGAACAGCACGTCGGCGCCGGCCTCGTCGGCGGCGACCGCGCGCTCGGTCTCGAAGGGGCCGACGGCGGCGCCGACCCGGAGCTGACCCGTGTCGTCACGGGCTGCCTGGTCGTACTCCCGGCGCTGGAGGATCCCCTGCATCGTGACGAGCCCGATCAGCCGGTCGTCGTCGTCGACGATCGGCACCCGCTCGATCTTGTGCTCGTACATCAGCTCCAGCGCGTCCCGGGGGGTGACCTCCTCGCCGGCGGTGATCACCTCGCCGGTCATCGCCTCGCTGACGTCGTCCTCCTCCGCGACCTCCAGGTACGGCCGGATGTCCGTCCCGGAGATGATCCCCAGCACCTCGCCGGTCTCGTCGATGACCGGCGCGCCCGAGACCCCCTCTCGCTCCATCATCCGGTCGACCTCGCGGACGGTCTGGTCCGGCGCGGCCGTCACGACGTCCCGGATGATCAGCTCGTCGGCGCGCTTGGCCCGCTCGATCTCGGCCACCATCGCGTCGACGTCCATGTTCCGGTGGAGCACGCCCAACCCGCCGTGGCGGGCCATCCCGACCGCCATGTCGCTCTCGGTGACCGTGTCCATCGCCGCCGACACGACCGGTACCGTCAGCTCGACGTTCGTCGAGACACGCGTCGAGGTGTCGGCCTCGTCGGGCTCGACGCTCGACTCCATCGGGCGCAGGAGCACGTCGTCGAAGGTCAGGGCCTCGGGAACGCGCAACTTCTCCGAGAAGGGTTCCGGATCGTTCGCCATGTAGTCCGTCCCGGGGCGCCGATCAAAAGGGTTGCGAGACGGCGGTCGACCGCGTTCGCGTCCACCGGCGAACCGGGCCCGGGCCCGGCTGTCGGGGCGTGGTGACGATCCGTCCGGTATCGAACGTTCGTGTGACGATATACGAATGAGCCACCGAAACACGTAGCGAGAGCCCCGGAACCTCGACGGTTCCCGTCACGTGTGGCCGGATCTCACACAACGCTTATACGATCACCGAAGATAATTATAGACATGCGCTCCGCCGACCCATCCAGCGCGGGCACCGCCCGTCGACCGACCCACTACGGGGACGTCATCACATTCGCTGGAAACGGGAAGGCGGAGGAGTGGCACGCCCGACCCCCGTATCGGCCGCCACACTGCCCCCGGGCACGGGTGAGGCCCCCCGTCCAGGGATGAGCAGCTCCAGACACCCGGTCGCGCTCGACGTCGAGCGGCGCGTCGGCGGCGCGACCAGGCTGCTCGCGACGGTGATGGCGCTCCCGCTGATCGACGGCATCTTCCCGGCGCTCGTGCTCGCGGGGGCGCTGTCATCGCCGGTCGGGATCGTCGAGATCGGGCTGCTCGTCTTCGGGGGGTCGGCGACCGTCGCCGTCATCCTCGCCGAGATGGACGGCACCGCCCGCGAGCAGGCCCGTACGGTGCTCGCCGTCGGGGTCCCGGTGATCGCCGGCGCCGTCCTGACGGCGGCGCTGGCGCCGACGATCCGCGAGCTCGTCGACCCGGCGATCCTGGAGCGGTTCGCCGCGTTGGTGATCCTCGCCGTGGCCGCCCGCACCGCCAGCGCCCGCGTCGGCGAGTGGCTCCCCCGTCCGGCGGTGATCATCACGCTGGGGCTGGTCGCGAGTCTCCGGCCCGCCGGCGCGTCGCTGGCGGTCCAGTTGGACCCCGACCTGATGGCGCGAGCGGCCGCCGCGGCCGGCGTCGGCGTCGGCTTCGCGCTGTTCGTGGCGCTGACAAGCCCGTGGCTGCGCAACGCGGTCGACCTCGACCGCTTCCGGTTCGGCAGCGCGGTCGCGCTGGGCATCCTCCCGCTGAGCTTCCTGGGCGTGCTCCCCGAGAACGCCCCCGTCGCGCTCGCGGTGCTCGCCGTGACGGCGCTGCTGGCGCTGAACCCCGGCCGGGCGCGCACCCCAGAGGAGGAGTACGAACCGGACCCGGTGGACATCACCGCGGCGTTCGCCGACGGCGGCGCCTCGCAGGGCGTCGACACCGAGGAGCCCCCCGAGGGGCCGGCCGCGACAGCGGCGGCGGACGGTGCAGAGGAAGGTGAGGAGCGGGCGCCGTGGCTGTGAGGACGTTCATGTCCGAACGACTGCACGGCGGCCGCGATCGGTAGGCGCCGTGGCTGTGAGGGGCTCTGTGCCCGAAGGACTGCACGGCGGCCGCGATCGGTAGGCGCCGTGGCTGTGAAGACGTTCGTGTTCGAACGACTGCACGGCGGCCGCGATCGGTAGGCGCCGTGGCTGTGAAGACGTTCGTGTTCGAACGACTGCACGGCGACTGCGAGCGGGACGTCTTAGTGTCTCGGGTTCCCGGTACCGGTATGGCAGACAACCGCGTCGTGCAGGGGCGGATGGTGACCCCGAGACGGCTGGCCGAACTGGTGGAGGGCGAGGACGTGATGGACGCCGAACCGATCGAGGACGCCGACCGGTCGTGTCCGGACTGTGACGGCGACGTGCTCAGCGTGGGCTACATGCCGTCGGTGACGGAGTTCGTCACGGGGTACAAGTGCCAGGACTGTGACTGGTCGGCCGTCGACCGGGACTGAGCGGCGTCTCGCGTATCGTAACCCCTTTACGGAGACTGGGCCAACGGTGGATCGCGGGGTCGTGGCCTAGTCCGGGAAGGCGGCTGACTCCAGAGGCCACGCGCCCGGTGACGAGACTCCAGGGCTGATATACCGAGCGGCCGGCTGATCACCGCCCGCGTTGACGACCCTCTGGAGTACCGAGGCGCAGGACGGAGATATCAGCCGATCGGGGGTTCAAATCCCTCCGACCCCATT
>CAYODS010000079.1:1410-14337 GCA_964402765.1 uncultured Halobacteriales archaeon | reverse complement strand
CGCCGCCGATGACGGTCACCTGCGGGATGTACCGCTCCATCACCTTCTCGATCACGCCGGGGTTCTGCCGGAACCCGGGGATCTGCATCCCGGAGTTGTGGATCTGCTTGGCGGTGGCGTTCGGTCCCATGTCGGTGGTCTCGACCCAGAACACCGCGAAGATCGCCCCGCCGACGATCATGAAGGTGAGGTCGACGGCCATCCTGATGGCGATCTGCAGCGGCTCCTGGGTCGTGTACCCGGGGACGAACCACATCCAGTCCTGTCGCGTGTAGATCGGCGCGAGGTAGTAGAACAACCCGTCCACGACGGTCTCTTGGCCGTTCTGGCTCGTGTACACGCCCAGCCAGGCCGGCATCGAGTCACCCATCTGGCGGTTCAGCAGGCGTCCGACGAACTGGACGTTGGCCTGCAGCGCCCGCACGAGGATCATCGGCAGGACGCTGGCGTAGATGAGTTTCACCGGGAACCGCCCACGGGCGCCCTTCACGCGGGCGTGACTCAGCGGGATCTCCACGCGGACGGACTCCGCGTACACGACGATGGCGAAGATGAGCACCGTCGTCGTGATGGCCACGAGGCCCGTGGCGGGACTGCTGGGGTCGAACAGCAGGCGGGTGATGTCACCGTTCTGGGTGAGCACGCGGGTCCACCCGGCGACGACGCCGTCCGGGCCGACGATACCGCCGACCAGCCGCTGACTCACGCCGGCGATGATGAACAGGCCGATCCCGCTGCCGACCCCCCATTGTGAGATGATCTCGTCCATGTAGAGGATGAGGATCCCACCGACGAAGATCTGCGCGAACATGAGCGCCTGCAGGTTGGCGACGCCGCCGACCTGGGCGGCGAGTTCGGGACTGGGCGGCAGAAAGCCCGACAGCACCATCGGCAGCCCCGTCAGCACGACCATCACGATGACGAGCAACTTCTGGAGGCCCTGGTACAGCACCTGATCACGCGGGTCGTCGGTGTCGAGTCCGAGCAGGTCCGCACCGCCGAGCAACTGGAGCACGATGGAGGCGGTGACGATCGGGCCGATCCCGAGGTGGAGCACGGAAAACTGCGCGCCCGCCAGTATCGAGCGGAACTGTCCGAACACGTCGCCCTGACTGGGGTCCTGGGGCAGGCCCCACACCTGGATGTTGGTCAGGAAGAAGTACAGGACGAGTATGCCCGCGGTCCACGCCAGTTTCCGCCTGAAGGGGACGTGTCCCTCCGGGCGGCGGACCGACGGCATCCGCGTGAGAACCGGCTCTGCGGCCTCCTTCCAACCCATGTCTTACGTACCGTCGGTGTCGTCTGAAGAGCTTTCGGTTTCCCGGTCCGCCCGGCGCTGCCCGCGCTCGCTGCGGTGGGCCTCGCCGCCGGCGTCCTCGATGGCCTCGCGGGCACTCGCCGAGAAGTCGTCCGCCGTCACGACCAGGGACTCGTGCACCCGGCCGCCGCCGAGCACCTTCACCACGTCCGCCTCGTGGCCGTCCTCGACCACGTCGCGGGCGTCGACGGCGATCCCGTCGTCGGTCTCCTCGGCGACGCCCTCGGCGAGGTACAGCACGCTGTCCTCGTCGAGCGTCTGGACGTTGACCGTCTCGACGGTCTCCTTGGCGTCCTCCGGGCGGGTGAACCCGTCCTTGCCCAGCGGACCGTACAGTTGCTTCTCGTGGTCCTTCCGACCGGCGTTGCCGCGACCACCGCGGTTGCCAGCCCCACGCCTGTTCTTCTGACTGCCGCTGCCGTGCGTGCGCGAGCCACGCTGTCGTTTCTTCTTCGACATCAGCGCATCGCCTCCAGTAGTCGGTCGATCTCCTCGGTGGAGTGGACGCCGATCTGCCCGCCGCCCGCGGTGGGCTTTTTCAGCCCGTCGTGGCCGCCCCGTGGCGGGTGCAGCCGCAACGACGGCGCGAGCCCCTCGTCCTGCAGGGTGGTCTCCTCCGCGAGCAGTGCCTCCGCCAGCGCCTCGACGTCCGCGTAGTCGGTGTGCTCGGCGACCCACTCGTCGTCGACGTCGGCCTCGCCCTCGGCGGGTTCGCCGCGGCGCCGCAACAGGGTGGCGAGCACCTCCGCGGAGGGCTCGCCGTGGGCGACGTAGTCGTTGACCTTCGTGATCATCCCCTCGTAGGCGTCGGTCTCGGGGACGAGCGTACAGTGGTTGACGGCGTGGACGTTCAGCATCGCCAGGGTGTCCTCGATGTCGCCGTCCATGTTGACGTCGCTGCGGATCTGGACGACCGCCTTCACGGCTCCTCACCTCCGGGAGCCGTGAGCACGAGGCGCCTCGGCGACTCGGTGTTCATCGCTCGACCACCTCCTCGCCGAGTTCCTCGGCGATGCGGTCGCTGCGGTCCGCCCGCCCCGTGGAGACCTTCTCCAGGGCGCGGAAGGTGGCCTTCCCGAGGTTCAGCGTCGTCCGGGTGTTGCCGTGGCTCTTCGTCCAGGCGTTCTCGATGCCCGCGAGTTCGAGCACCGCCTCCACCGTGTCCGAAGCCGCGAGCCCGAGACCGAGCGGCGCGGGTTCGAGTTCGACCGTGACGGAGCCGGCCTTGCCCTCGGTACGCCGCTTGAGCGAGTGGGGCTCGTCGGAGCGGTCCTCCCACGAGCCGGAGCCGCGGTCGACCTGTATCATGTTCAGTTTCGCGATGTCGATGGCCTTCTGGATGGCGGAGCCGACCTGGTCGTCGCGGCCCTCGGCGTAGCCGACGTAGCCGTTGCGGTCGCCGATGACGACGACACACCGGAACTTCACCCGGCGTCCGGAGTCGGTCATCCGCTGGACCATGTTGATGTCCAGCACCTCGTCGTCCAGGCCCGGCAGCAACTGGTCGACGACCTCGGGCTCCTTCAGCGGCAGGCCGCTGGCGAGGGCCTGCTCCATGTCGGTGATCTCCTCGGCCTGGACCTTCTCGCCCAGGCGCGTGCGGGGCTGCCAGCCGTTTGCGCTCATTCGAGCAACACCTCCCGTGTCTCGTCGAAGTGCTCGGGCAGGTCGGTCGCGTCGAACTCGCCGCCGTACAGGTCACCCTCGACCTGCTCGGCGTACTCGGCGATGTGCTCGCCGCGGGTGCGGGCCCACTCCGCGAGCACGTCGTCGTTGTGGGGGATCTCGATGCCGGCGTCGATAGCGCCCTCCTGCACCGCGAACACCTTCGCGCCCGGCGTCGGGGAGTTCAGCCCGATGTCCAGAACGGCCTCCTCCACCTCGGCTTCGCGGGCGCGAAGCCCGGCGAGCAGGCCGGTGAGGTACGCGGCGGGCAGGTTGCTCGTCGGCGCCTCCCAGCCGTGCTCGCGCAGGTCCGAGGAGTGCGCACTCGCCACCGTCTCGTCGCCGTGGGGGCCGGTGACGACGAACTGTGCGGTCGTGTGTCGGTTGCTCCTGCGGGCGACCAGCCGCGGCCGGCCGGACTTCAGCAGCTTGAGTCGCTGGTGGTAGTCCGTCCGGACCTCGCGGCGGCGCCGCATCGGTACCTTGTAGCGTGGTCCTGTCGCCATCTATTGATCACCGTAGTTGGTCTGCACGTAGTTCTCCAGTCGCTCGACGCTGCGGAACTCGCCGCCGCTTATCATGCCGTACAGCTCGCGGTACTGGTCGGCGGTTATCTCGCCGGCGTCCCGCAGTTGGCGGACCCGCTTGCGCTGGGCGCGGACCCGCTCGCGCCAGTCGTCGGAGGGGTCCTGGCGGGCGCCCTTCGAGCCGTTGCGGGTGCCGTGGCCGGTGCGGTGGCCGTAGGCGCGTTTCTCGTCACGCTCGCGGGCACGACCGCGGGAGTTGCCGCCGGCCTCGTGGGCGCGGATGGCGCCGTCCTCGACCAGTTCGCGGATGTCCTCGCGGGTGATCGCCTCCGCGAGTTCGTCCTGGCTGTCGGGGTCGAACCAGACGCGGTTCTTCCCGACGTCCAGCACGTCCGCCGCGAGCCGCTTCTGGGCGCTCAGGTCGGTCATTCGTCCACCTCCTCGACCGCGACCTCCTCGTAGGTCGGGTTCAGCACGCGGATGCCCTCGTCGGCGGCGCGGTCCTCGATGCGCTCGCGCTTGCGACCGCCGACCGCCGAGGCGACCCGGACCGCCTCCGTGTCAGGGTCTACGTTCTCGAGATCGGCGGGACGGTGCACGCGGACCTCCTCGAAGCCGCTGGGGTGCTTGCCGCGGACCGCCTCCGGGCTGCGGAACCCGGCCTCGACGGTCGCGCCCTTCCCCTTGACGCCCTCGCGCTGTTTCGAGTGGGTGCCGCGGGGCTTGCGCCAGGACTTCTTCACCCGTTTCTTCTTGTGGTGGTCCTGCCGGTTGAACTTCGGCTGGGCGGTCGAGCGCCGCTCGCCGAGCAGGCGCTCGGTCTCCTCGTCGAGGTCGGGAGTCTTCTCGGCGTGGCCGCGGGGACGGAGTTCGGTCTCGACCGACTCCTCCTCGGCCTCGTCGGGCTCCTCGTCCTCGATCTCGGCCTCCGTGTCCTCCTCGATCTCCAGTTCGCCCACGTCGGCCTTTATTCGGGCCGCCAGGGCGTTGCCGATCCCGTCGACCTCGGCGAGGTCGTCCTGGGTGGCGTCCTGGACGTCCTCGATCGTCTCGAAGCCGGCCTCACGCAGCGAGTCGGCCTTCGCGGCGCCGACGCCGCTTATGTCTTCCAGTTCGTCGGCCATCAGGCGGTCACCTCCCCGGTGGGTCGCTCGGTGACGTAGATGCCGTCCTCGAACACACGGGTGTCCTTGTCGGGCACCCGCGTGGCCTCGCGGATGTTGCCCGCGGTCTGGCCGACGTCCTCCTTGTCGGGACCCGTGATGGTGATCGTCGGGTCGTCGACCTCGACGCGGGTGTCGCCGACGATGCCACAGCGCCGGGGCGCCGCCTCACCGAGGAAGTTCTCGATGACGACGGCGTCGTCCTCGGCACGCACCTGCATCGGGAAGTGCTCGTAGCGGATCTCCATCTCGTACTCCCACCCCTCGGTGACGCCGTGGAAGGCGTTACGGAGGTGACTCTCGAAGGTGCCGACGGTGGCTTTGGTCTTCTTGTCCTCGTTGTCGCTCTCGATCACGACTGTCTCGCCGTCGACCTCGACGGAGACGTCGGGGTACCACAGGCGGTGCTCGACGCCGCCGTTTGGTCCCTCGACGTGGGCGTCGAACCCGTCGACGGTGACCGATACCTCGTCCGGAATCGCCAGTTCTGTTCGCATCATCAGTACACGTAGGCGATGAGCTGGCCGCCGACGCCCTCCTCGCGGGCGTCGTAGTGACTCATGATCCCGTGGGAGGTCGTCACGACGAGACTCCCGAAGTCCCGAGCGGGGAGGTACCGCTTCTCCCACTGCTCGAAGTCCTCGACGCCCACCGAGTAGCGGGGCGTCACCGGACCACAGTCGTTGATTCGGCCGTTCAGTTCGACCTCGAACTCGCCGCCACGGCCGTCCTCGGTGCGCTCGAAGCCGTCGACGTAGCCGCGGTCGTACAGCACCTCCAGCACCTGGCCGATCTCGTTCGAGGCGGGCGATACCGTGTGTCGCAGGTGGCCGGCGCTCTCGGCGTTGTCGATGCCCGACAGCGCGCTCGCCAGTGGGTCGTTTGCGGTCATTGTCAGTCGTACTTCTCGAAGCCCATGTCGCGGGCCACCTCCCGGAACGACTGGCGGGAGAGCCAGATGTCGTACTTGCCGACGAGTCCCTGCTTGCGGCCGGTCATCCGGCAGACGTGGGAGTTGCCCGTCCGCTCGGCGTCCTCCTGGCGGGCCTCCGCGTCCGGGGCTTCGTCGTCCTCTTCGGTTCCGTTCACGCTCATTCGATTGTCACGTCCATTGTAGACTCGAGGTAGTCGATCGCGTCGTCCGGCGTCAGCCGGTGGCCCGACGGGATCGGGCGAGTCACCTTCTCGCGCTTGGCGACGCGGTACCCCGGCCGCACCAGGTTGACGGTGACGTCCAGCCCGTAGATCCCGACGTTCGGGTCGTACTCCTGGCTCGGGAACTCGGTGTGTTCCTCGACGCCGAAGGAGACGTTGCCCGTCTCGTCGAACTGGTCACGCGAGAGGTCGGCGATCGGCAGCGCGCGCTGGAGGAAGTCCTCCGCGCGGTCGCCCCGCAGGGTGACCTTCGCGCCGATGGGCTCGCCCTGCCGGATGTCGAACTCCGGCTCCGTCGCCTTCGCCGTCGTCCGCACCGGCTGTTGGTTCGTCACGTCCGCGAGGATCTCCTCGGCGTCGGCCAGTTCCTGACCGCCCTCGCCGATACCCATGTGGACGACGACCTTCTCGATGCGGGGCTCGCGCATCTCGTGGAACCCCGCCTCCCCGGGGCCGTCACCGAACTCGAACTCCGACTCCTCGGGGTCGATCTCGTCGTCGCCGCCGGCGGCCTCACTCATCGTCGCTCACCTCCCCGTCGTCGGCCTCTGCACCTGGAAGCTCGTCGTCGTCCGCGAACTGCTCGTCGATGACGACGACGTACTCCTCCACCGTCTCCAAGCGCTCGTCGCCGGCCTCGAACACGACGTTGTTCGACCCGGAACCGGGGGTGACGTCGATCGTCTCCACGCGGCCGATCTCGCCGGCGTGACTCCCCTGGACGGCGGTCACGAGCGCGCCCTCCTCGTAGGTGAAGTGGGCGACGACGGAGTCGTCGTCGTTGTCGACCACGAGGGAGTCCCCGACCGCGTACTCTGCGGCGTCCTCGACGACGAGGTTCGCGCCGTCGTGGAGGTTCAACTGGGTGTGGCCGCCGTCGACCTGGCGCTTGCCGACGATCTTCCCCAGTTTGGAGCCGGCGGCGTCGGCGTCGATGGGGGTCAGCGCGAGCCGCCCGCCCTCGCCGGGGAACACCCGGTAGTACTCCTCGCGCTCGGGGAAGGCGAGGATGTCGAACATCCCCACCGGGCGGGACTCGTCCCGGGCGGGTTCACCGTTGATGTGGACCGACTCCCGCTCCAGGGCGTACTTCACCTCCTTGCGGCTGTCGGCGTAGCCGAGGACGTCCCGCAGGAGGATCGTGAGCGGCACCCCGTCGTCGCCGTGGGGGCCGGCGTCGGCCTTTATCGTGAACGTCTCGGTCTTGCGACTCACCGGCCACGAGTCGGGTGCGGAGAGTCGCTTCTGGTGTTTCGTCACTGGTCCTCACCTCGCTGTTCGATGCGCTCGCGGCGGCGGTCGTCCTCCAGGTCCAGGTCGGTCACCCGGAGGTTCGAGGCGTCAAGCGGCCGGGCGACCTCCTCGCCCTCCGCGGTCTCTACGATCACGTCCTCGACGTGGACGACGCCGTCACGGAGGTCGACGTCGACGACCTCGGCCTCCTCGCCGGCGTGGTCGCCGCGCATCACCTCGACGGTGTCACCCTGGTTGACGCGGACGCGACGGACGCCGTGCTCCTCGCGCAGCTCCGCCGACAGCGTCGAGCGCACCTGCTTGTGTCGCTGGTGCAGCGGTGCCTCGCGCGTCTCCGTTCGCTGTGTGCGTGGTTTCTCGCTCATCGTTAGACGATCATCGTGGCGGTCGAGGCGATGGCGCCGAACCGCTCCGCGACCTCGCGGGCGATCGGCCCCTTTATCTCGGTGCCGCGGGGCTCGTCGTTGTCGTCGACGATCACCGCGGCGTTGTCCTCGAACTTCACCCGCAGCCCGTCCGGGCGCCGGATCGGCTTGCGCTGGCGGACGATCACGGCGTTGAGCACCTGGCGTCGCATCTCGGGGGTGCCCTTCGTCACCGAGACGGTGACGTGGTCGCCCAGCCCGGCCTTGGGGTGTCGGTTCAGCGTGCCCGAGTAGCCGGAGATCGAGGTGATCTTCAGCTCGCGGGCACCGGTGTTGTCGGCACAGGTCACCAGCGAGCCCTTCTCCAGACCCTGGGTGACGTCTGCGTTGATTGCCTCCATTACTCTCCCTCCATCACCTGCACGACGACGTGTGACTTCGTCTTCGAGAGGGGGCGACACTCCGCGATGCGGACCTCGTCGCCCTCCTGGGGGTCGAGCACGCCCGGTACGTGGGCCGGCACGCGCGATCGCCGCTTCATGTAGCGGTCGTACTTCGGCACGTACACGTCGTACTCGCGCTCGACCACGACGGTGCGGTCCATCTTCGCCGACGCGACCGTCCCCTCGAGGGTCTGCCCGCGGACGGACAGCTCCCCGTGGAACGGGCACGTCTCGTAGTCGTACGATTCGGGGTCGTCGGGTTCGGGTGGTGTCGGTACGTCGAGTCCTATCGCCATCGTGAGTCACCTCCGCGCTCGGTGCGCCGGGCGGGGCGGGCGACCAGTCGGTCACCCTCCACGAGGACGAACTCGGCGTCGTCCCCGGTCGTGGCGGTCCCGCCGTCGCCACTCGCGGCGGCGACCGGCGCGGGCGCCGCCGACGGCTCGGGCTCGTGGATCGCGAACTCGAGGGTGCTGCCCCGCTTTGGCACCTGCCGCACGCGACCGTCCCGGCCCTCGACGTGCAGCGTCTCGGTCGTCTCGACCACGACACGGCCCTCGACGCCGGCGATACCGGGGTCGTCGGCGTCCACGACCCGCACCTGCAGGCCGTTGAGCTCGTGTCGCGGGAGCGTCTCTGCCGTGATCATGACTCGCCCTCCGAGTCCAGGTCGCCCTCCTCGCGGCGGATCGTCTCGATGCGGGCGATCGCCCGGCGCAGTTCCTTTATGCGGCCGGGATTCTCCGGCTGGCCACCGGCGGCCTGCACCGCGCGCTCGTTCAGCAACTCGGTGCGGAGGTTCTCGAGTTCGTCCTCGCGCTCGGCGGAGGTCATGTCCCGCACCTCCGCGGGGTGGATGACCGTCACGACTCCTCACCTCCCTCATCGTCGTCGGCCTCGGCCTCGGCCAGCAGCTCCTCGGCCTCGCTCTCGCTCTCCTCGCTGGCGTCGAGGTCCTCGACCTCGCTCTCTATCTCCTCGAGGTCCTCGGCGATGTCGTCGTCGCCGGGCACGGCGACCTCCTCGAACTCCTCGTCGGGCTCCTCGACGTCGACGTCGGCGGGCTCCTCGGCGGCGAGGTCCTCCGCCGGTTCGTCGTCGCCGGCGGGCTCGGCGGGCATCCCCTCGGGCACGTCGGCGCCGACGTCCTCGGCGGGCTCGGGCTCCTCCAGGAGGTCCTCCAGGGAGTCCTCGGCCGCCTCGGCGTCGGCGACGAGATCCTCCACATCGGCGTCGTCGTCGACGCGGAAGTCGTCGGGCAACTGGGCGCCCGGCGGGATGATCTTCACGTTGACGCCGATGGTGCCGAGTTTCATCACCGCGACCGACTGGCCGTGGTCGACGATGGTCTCGGCGGGCTCGCCGTTGTGCTTGATGTAGCCCTCGTTGAACTTCTCGACGCGGGAGCGTGCGCCGGTGACCTTCCCGGCGAGGACGATCTCCGCGCCCAGCGCCCCGGCGTCCATGATGCGCTCGAGGGTGGTGTGGCCGGCGTTGCGGAAGTACCAGCCACGCTCGAGGGCGTTCGCCAGGCGGTCGGCGACGATCCGGGCGTTCAGGTCCGGCTCCTCGACCTCCTGGACGTCGATCTGTGGGTCCTCCAGGTCGAACTGCTCCTCCAGGGCGGTGGTGATCTTCCGGATGTTCTTCCCGCCCTTGCCGATCACCATGCCGGGCTTCTCGGCCTTGAGGACGATCTGGGTGCCCATCGGGGTCGGCGCCATCTCCATGCCGCCGTACCCCGCCCGACCGAGTTCGTCCTCGAAGAACCGGTCGATCTGGGTGCGCTGCAGGCCCTGGTGGATGAAGTCCTGCTCGTCACTCATCGGACTCACCTCCGGCGGGTGGCTCGTCGGCCTCGGCGACGAGTTCGACGTCCACCTCGGGGGTGTTCGACGGCGAGGAGCGACCGAACGCACGCGACGTGCGGCCCTCGATCTCGCCGACCTTGTGGGCGGCGCAGTGGACGATCTCCATGTCTTCGGGCTCGAACCCCTGGTGTTCGGCGTTCGCCGAGACGTTCTCGACCAGGTCGAGGAATGCCTCGCTGGCCTTCTCGGGGAAACGGCCGGCGTCCCAGCCGTCGACACCCGAGCGGTGGCCGACACCGTCGTTGTGCTTGCGGAAGGGGACGGGCTCCTCCTCGTCGATGACCCGCTGGAGGTAGTCAGTGGCGTCACCGAGGGTGCGACCCTTCAGTTCGCGGGCGATCGCGACGCTGTGCTTGTGGCTGACGTGTCGCTCTCGAAGCATCCCTTTGGCGGACACCTCGGAGTCGACGTCGACTGAGTAGCTGATTCCCATTGTCACTTGAGCGGTACGAACTTCGAGGAGCGTGTCGCCCCGATGCCGGCCTGGCCGTGTTCGACGTCCGACCGGGTGAGGACGAACTCGCCCAGGTAGTGGCCGATCATCTCGGGCTCGACCTGGACGCGGGTGAACTCCTGGCCGTCGTAGACGGCGAAGGTCTTCTCGACGAACGACGGCAGCACCGGCGTGTCACGCAGGTGCGTGCGGATCGGGTCGTTCGCGGTCTCCTCTGGGTCCGCCTCGCGGGCCTCCGCGACGAGTTTCTCGTGCTCGTCGCCGAGCCCGCGCTCGATGGTTCGCCGCTGTCGTGCGGGAAGCAGTGCCGCCACCTCCTCGACGTCCATCTCCTGCAGCTCTTCGAGCGTGTGGCCACGGTAGGTGAACTCACCCTCGCGGCCGGTGCGGTAGTCTTCGGAACTCATTCGTCGGACCTCCCCTTTCCGGTGCGCCGCGAGGAGATGTCACCCACCTTCCGCCCGGGCGGCGCGTTCCGGGAGATGCTCTTCGGGCGACCGGGGTGCTGGCGACCGCCGCCGCCGAAGGGGTGGTCGACGGCGTTCATCGCCACGCCCCGCACCGTCGGGTACTTCGACCCGCGGGCGCGCATCTTGTGGTGTTTGTTGCCGGCCTTCACGAACGGCTTCTCCGTGCGCCCGCCGCCGGCGACGACGCCGATCGTCGCCCGGCACTCGGGGTTGAGCCGCTTCGTCTCGCCCGACGGGAGTTTGACGACCGCCGCGTTGCGGTCGTGCGTGATGAGGTTCGCGCTCGTCCCCGAGGCCCGGGCGAACTTGCCGCCGTCACCCGGCTGGGACTCCACGTTGCAGACCGGCACCCCCTCCGGGATCTCCGCGAGCGGCAGGGTGTTGCCGGGCTCGATCGAGGCGGAGACACCCACCTGCATCTCGTCGCCGACGGCCACGCCCTCGGGGGCGAGCACCAGTCGATGGTCGCCGTCCTCGAAGGCCACCTCGGCGATCGGCGCCGAGCGGGCGGGGTCGTGCTCCAGGCCGACGACCTCGCCGCTCACGACGTCCTCGTCCTCGGTTCGCTTGTGCTCCTTGCGGGACTTGTAGCGGTGGGAGGGCGCCCGGAACGTCGGGCCGCCACGGCCACGCCGCTGTCCCTGGATGCGTCGGCCCACTCTCAGAACACCCCGATTCGCGAGGCCACTTCCTGGGCGTCGTCGTCCTCGTGGAGCTCGACGACGGCCTTCTTGTGACCGTCCATGGTCATCTGGGTGTTCACGTCCACGACCTCCACGTCGAAGCGCTCACCGACGCCCTCGGCGATCTCCGGCTTCGAGGCGTCGTCGCGAACGACGAACTGGAGCTTGTTGTCGAAGTCCATCGCGTTCATCGCCTTCTCGGTGACCAGCGGGTACTTCACGACGGCGTGGTCGCTCTCGCTCATCGCTGGGCCACCTCCTCGAGTGCGCTCTCGGTGAAGACGGTGAGGCGGCCGGGCGCGCCGCCGGGTGCGAGGTCCTCGGCGTTGACCTCCTGGCCGGTGGCGACGGTCGCGCCACAGAGGTTCCGGGCGGCCCGCGACGGGCCGGCCTCCGAGGACGTGACGACGAGCACCGACGCCGGCGTCCGGTACTTCCGGCCGCGGCGCTTGCCCTTGCCCGAGCGGACCGACCGGCCCGCCTCGGCGCGCTCGACGTCGTCGTACAGGCCCAGCGACTCCAGGGCGTCGACGGCCGCCTGGGTCTTCTTCAGGTCCTCGAAGGCGTCGCTGACGACCAGCGGCAGTTCGACGTCGTCGTCGAACTCGTGGCCGCGCTCTCGCACCCGCTCGGCCTCCGCGGTGGCGGCGACCGCCGCCCGGAGGGCCTTCTTGCGGGCCTTGTCGTTCATCTCCTGCGTGCGGTCGGCCTCGGCCTTCGGCGGGTGGGCCTTCCGCCCGCCGACGGTCTGTGGGACGCGCCGACCGACGGAACCGCCGCCGGCGTTCGTCCGAGGCACGTGGGCCATGCCGCGGCCACTGCCGAACGACTCCGCCGTCGTCCGGAAACCCGCACGCGGGTCTGCGCCGTAGTCCTGCTTCCGGTTTGCCTGGGCGGTGAGCACCGCACGACGGATGAGGTCCGGTCGGACCGTCGCGTCGAACGCGTCGGTGTCGACGTCGCCGGCGGCCCCGCCGTCCAGGTCGCGTACTGTCACGTTCATTGTCATGCACCCTGCTTGGATTCGGTCGAGACGTACCGCACCTCGGGGTCGAGACGCGGCTGGTCGGTCGGCCGCACCGCCGGGCGCAGCCGGACGAGCCGTTTCTCCGGCCCGGGCACCGAGCCCTTCAACAGCGCGTACGGACCGCTGACCTCGCCGTAGTTGACGAACCCGCCGTCGGGAGTGGGATCGTCGTCCTCGGCGGGGTCGCCGGTCGCGATCAGCCGCTTGTTGAGTTCGGTGCGCTGGTGGTAGCCGGTCTGGCCCTGCTGGGGAACGGTCGAGCGCACCCGCGAGGGGTTCCACGGGCCGAGGTTGCCGATCCGGCGCCGCCACCCCTGGCGGTAGTGCTTGCCCTTGCGCTTCTGGACGCCCCAGCGCTTGACCGGACCCTGGAGGCCCTTGCCCTTCGTGACGCCGGCCACGTCGGCGTACTCGCCGTCGCGGAACACGTCGGTCATCGTGTGTTCGCCGCCGGACTCGACGAGTTCGCGAGCGAACGCCACGCGCTCGTCGAGTGAGCCACCGCCGACGCGAGTCTCCATCACGTCGGGGG
>CAYODS010000079.1:0-1400 GCA_964402765.1 uncultured Halobacteriales archaeon | reverse complement strand
GCTCCGTCTTGGGGTCGGCGTCGACCGCGTCGGGGACGGTGTGCGTGATGACACGCACCTCGTCGACGCGGCTCTCGTCCTCGATGACGCCGCCGCCGTTCTCGGGCACGTCGAGTGCGCGCTCGAGGTCGTCGCTGATGTCGTCGCTGTCCGCCCAGACCTCCGTCACGGGCTTCATCCCGTAGGAGGTGTCCTCGTACGCTCGCAGGGCGACCGCCCGCATGGGCGGCGTCTCTACGATCGTGACGGGCACGGTGTGCTCCATGCCCTCACGCGGGGAGTCCGCACGGTCGTCGATCATGACGACGTGGGACATGCCGGCCTTGTAGCCGGCGAAACCCTGCAGCGTCGGCTGTCCGTCGGCCTCGGGCCAGGTGTTGAAGCGGGGCGTCTCGTCCGCCGCTCGCGACCGTGGCCCGAAGGCCAGCGAACCCTTGCGTGGTCTGTTTGGCTGTGGCATCGTGTGTTGCCTCCTTCGAGACAGGGGTCTCCTGTCGGGCGGGCTTCGTCCCCGGAGCGGGGCCTCAGGCCCGCAGATTCAGGACCGCGAGCGTCGCGAGGAGCGCTTCCTCGGTGCGGACGACCTCACTGCCCTGGTTCGGAACCGTGTTGAGCCAGCGGTCGAACTCCCCTGGCGGGGAGTCGGCGCCGTCCCCCGGTGGGTCGACGCCGAGGATCGCCGGCAGCCCTCTCTCGGGCGCGCCGAAGGCGACGGTGACGCCGTCGCCTTCGACGCGACCGGCCAGACTCCCGAGTTCGCCCGCCCGCACCACGTCGCCGTGGCGCGAGGCGGCGATCCGGAGTCCGGCGTCCTCACGGCCGAGTGCCGCCGGCAGGTCCGCGCGGTCGACCGACCAGCCGATCGACTGGTCGACGATCTTCGCCCGGACGGGGTCTCTCGAAGAGATCCTGACGGTCACGCGCTCCCCCTCAACCACGTCGCCGTGGACGAGCGAGATCGGGTGTTGCAGGCCGCAATTGACCCGGACGCGCCCATCAGGGCCGACCTCGGTCACGATTCCCTGTCTCAACGACCCCGAACGCTGTGGTCCGGAGCCGGTCCGTGTCACGGCGCGCAGCGGCGGCAGGACGCCGGCGTACTCCAGTTCGTCCCGCTCGCCCCACACCTCCTTTCGGAGGTAGGGGGGCGTCGCGGCGTAGGCCAACACCGTGGCGACGAACCCGCCGTCCCGAGTCCGCTCGCCCTCTGGGTCCGGGTAGACGGTGACGCGGTCCACCCGGAACACCGTCGCCGCGCGGGCGACGGTGCCGATCTTGCGGGTCGCGGCCCGCTTGTCCTCGGCGTCCCGGACGAGGGACGACGGCACGAGTACGCTGCGTGTCATGCCGGGGCGCTTCCACGCCGTGGCACTAGACTGTGGCGATCAGTCTCCCGAGCG
>CAYODS010000078.1:0-14591 GCA_964402765.1 uncultured Halobacteriales archaeon | reverse complement strand
CTCCGTCCAGTCCATTTACGATCGACGGAGGAGGGGGCGGCTTGTATCGCTGTCGGACGCCCGCCAGACGCGATCCGCCGTGGATTCAAGACCATCGGCCACGTACTCGGCGGTATGTCCGAGGCCCGATACCGGATCGTCTCCGGGGAGAACTCGGAACTACACGACGAACCCCACGTCGAAGGGCGTCGCGTGACGGTCCGGTTCATCCGCGAGCGTGTCGAAGGAGCGGGGCTGGCACCCGAGACGGTGGCCGAACAGCACGACCTCGACCTCGCGGAGGTGTACCAGGCGCTCGCGTACTACCACGACCACCCCGAGGAGATGCGGGGGGTCGAACGCCGTCGTGCGGCGACGGTCGAGGAGCACGAGGGGGACCTGCTCGGCCCCGGGGATGTCGAGTAGCTTTCGGCTGCTCTTGGACGAGAATCAGGAGCGTCGGCTCGTGGGGTTGCTGACCGAGCGGGGCCACGATGTCGAATTGGTGGTCGACGTGCTGGAACCCGGTGTCACCGACGAGGCGATCACCGAGCACGCCGAGGAGACGGGACGAGTGGTGCTGACGGCGGACGACGACTTTCTCTCGATCGGTACTCCGACACTGTTTCAGGTCGACGACCGCATGGAAGCGCACGAGATCGCCGAGATCGTCGATGCCATCGCCGATCAACTCACCCAAACGCAGGTGGAGACGTACCGCCAGGTGAAACTCGTTGACGACTGGCTGTAGCCTGTCACGACTGCACTCTACCGTGAATCTCGTCTCAGCTGGGCCAGAGTAGATGGCTCATTGTGCCGCTGAATGAACGTAGACTCTCTACGTCTGCCGCTCCTGTGTGATGGCCGACGACGAGCAGTGCAGTAGGCGCTGATGATGGATGAAACAGTCCAACAGTTGATATTTATTCACAACATTGGGATCTCCCCCTCGTCGCTTCAGTACAGCGACGCCTGTGTTGGTCTCAGGCAGTCCTCAGACCTGCCCCGTCGGTGGACTAATTTGCCTCTGTTCAAACTAATCCCACACCCCGTATCTCGACTTGGATCGAGCTGAATAAGTGATCTGTAATGACGATTCTAGACACTTCTCCGTCCAGTCTGCCATCGTTCCCGCTAGCGGGGAGCCGAGGATAGTGGTTTCGGAGTGCGTGACGGGACAAGAGTTAACGGGTGACGACGTGACGTGTGCGCCATGGGCGAGGAGGGCCCCGACGAACCGGAGCAGTGGGAAACGGTCGACGGGGGCGAGGGTGACCGCTCCGCGCCGGAGGGCGACGACGGAACGGCACCGTCCGCGGGCGAGCGGGAGAACGGCGCCGGGACGGCCGACCTCGACGAGCGGCGGCGCCAGTTGAACAAGCGCGAGCGCGAACTCGAACAGCGCGAACAGGAGGTGCTGGAGCGCCGCGAGGAGACGGTCGAGCGTCGCGAGAAACTGGACGAGCGGGAGGCGAAACTCGACAGTCGAGAGCAGGAACTGGCCGACCGCGCCAGCGACCTCGACGGGCGGGCGGCCGAACTCGACCAGCGCGAGACGGAGATCGAGGCAAAGCGCGAGGCGCTGCAGGAGTACTTCGACGAGGGCGGGGCCAACGCCTTCACCTACAAGCCACGCGTGACCGCCGCCTTCCTGCTGTGGGCGGTCGCCGTCGCCGCCGCGTTGTTGACCGTCGCCACGTTCCTGTACGGCAGCGCCCAGACGCCGCTCGGCGCCCCGCTGTTCGGGGAGACCGGTCGCCTGGTCGTCACCGGCCTGTTCGGCGTCGCCACGCTGGTCGAACTCGTCGGCGGGTTCACGACCTACTACGGCCGGTCGTGGTACTTCTCGGTGTTCGCCGCGATCGTCGGTATCGTCGTGTTGCTGCCGGTCGGGCTCACCGCCACCGTGATGATCACCGTCGGCGAGGCCGGCTTCGACTGAGATGGACGGGGCCCGGTCACCGCTCGCCAGGCGTCTCGGTGCCGGCGCCGTCGCCGGCCTGGTCGCCTGGGTCGCCGGGCTCGCGCTCACGCTTCTGGTCGTGCACGTCGTCGGCTTCGGTGCCGTCGGCGGCGACTCCAGTGCCGACCTGGACGCCAGCGACCCCGGTCTGCTGGGACTGGTGTACTTCGGGGCGCACTTCGTCGACACCGAACCCACCCCGCCGGTCACCGGCGGGTTCAACTTCGTCACCGAACTGGTCGTCGGTGTCGACCCCGCGTACCGCCTGCTGTTTCTGGTCCCCCCGCTCGTGCTCGTCGTCGCGGGTGCCGCCGTGGCCGCGCTGGACGGCCGACCGTTCGACGGTCCGCTGGTCGCCGTCGGCTACCTCCCGGCGTGTCTGCTCGGCGTCGTGCTGTTCCGGGTCGAGGTCGAGTCGGTCGTCTCGTTCACGCTCTCGGTCGCCCCGACGCCGGCCGCCGTCGTCGCCGGGGCCGCCTACCCGCTCGTGCTCGGGCTCGTCGGCGGGGCGGTCGCCCGCTTCGCTCGCCCGACGCTGCGCAGCGTGCGCGGTGCCGTCGAGTGAGCCGTCCAGCCCGGCGCTGGACGACCCGCGGCATAAGTTTAATTTCCTGTTACGATAGTGGTGGTAGTATGAGCGATTCTAAAACGAAGCGTGACGACCCGGCACGGCCGTCGCTTCTGGCCTCGGCGCTCGTCGGCGCGATGGCGTACGCCGCGGTGTACCTGGCGACGTACGGCGTCGTCCTGGTCGTCGGACTGAAACGGCAGCTGCTGGGCGCGGACGGTTCGACGCTGCGGGCGGCCGCGGACCTCGGACAGGCGCCAAACGACGTCGGGGTACTCCTGTACAACGCCCATCTGGTCGACCTCTCGATCGGCTACCTCAGCGTCGACGCCCTCGGCGCGCTCGCCGGCCAAGAGCCCCTGCTCACGGTGGTGTGGGCGTTCCCGCCGGTCGCGTTGCTCGTGGCCGGTGCGCTGCTCGGCCGGGGCATCCCTGACGGCGCGAGCGCCGGGGCGCGGCTCACCCTGGGGTACCTGCCGGTCGCCGTGGGCGGACTGCTCACGTTCAGCGTCGAGGTCAGACAGGGGCTCCGCGTCACCACCGCCAGCCCGGACCTCCTCACCGGGTTCATCTTCGCCGGTCTGCTGTACCCGCTGCTGTTCGGCGCGCTCGGCGGGTGGCTGGCCAGCCGCTGACGTCTGTCCTCCTCACCGGTCTCCGGTGGATTGAACACCGCTCCGGCATCTCCTGGGAGTGTGTCAGTCGACGAGGTCCCCACGGGCGACATGACCCCACCGGTGCCAGAGCCCCGCGAGTACGTCGGCCCGGGGGTGATCCTCGGGACCGTCGCCTGGGTCGTCGGCTACGCGCTCACCGTCGCGCTCGGAGTGGGCCTGCCCGCCGTCGGCGCCGTCGACGTGTTCGGCGGCGACCCCCCGCTGTGGCAGACCGGCGCGTGGCTGTTTCTCAGCACCCACCTCGCGCCCCTGGCGCTCGCCGGGCTCACCACCGCGACGAACGTCGTCGTCGAGAGCGGTGGCCCGCTGCTCGCGCTGGCGGTCGTCCCCCCCGTTGCGCCGTTTCTCGCCGGCGTGCTCGCGGTCGGCCGGGTCGGCGTCCCCGGTGCCGCCGAGGGAGCGAAGGGCGGTGCGGCCGTCGCGCTGGGCTACCTCGGCCCGACCGTCGCGCTGGGACTCGTTCTGGAGGGGACCGTCACCGTCGGCGAGGTGGCGTACCCGCTCGCGCCGGCACCGGTCGCCGTCCTCCTCGTCGGGCTGGTCTACCCCGCCGTCGTCGGCGCCGTCGGCGGGGCGGTCGCCGGCCGCTAGAGGTCGCGGGCGACCATCTCGCCCCACGGCTCGAAGCCGTGGCGCTTGTAGAACGCCCGCGCCCGCTCGTTCGACGGCGCCACGTCCAGCAGGAGCCGGTCCATCGGGAGCGTCTGCTCGCGGGCCCGCTCGACGACGGCACCCACCAGTGCGTCCGCCGTGCCGGTCCCCCGCCACGCCGGGGCGACGTACAGTTCGTTCAGCACCGCGCCGTCCCACACCATCGCCAGCCGCTCGGGCAACAGGAAGGCGTAGCCGACGACCCCGTCCGCGGGGGTGTCCTCCTCGTCGCTCACCGCTCTCTCAGCCCCGTCCTCGACGGCCAGCCACACCAGCGGGTCGTCGGCCACGCAGCGGGCCACCCAGTCGAGGTACCGCCGGCGGTAGTCGTCGGTGAGTTTCGCGTCGTAGGCGGTCGCCTTCTCGCCGCCGGCGCCGAGTTCGCGCTCGAAGGCCCGCTTCAGTCGCCACAGCGCGGCCGGGTCGCCCGCCCGGTCGGGGTCGTACGGTCGCAGCCGGACCGCTCCCTCGGCGGACCCGCCGACCACGCGGGCGAACGCCGCGGCCGGCCGACCGGCGGGGCTGGCGTCACTGCCGTCGTCGCCCTGGCCGTCCTCGCGCTCACCGTCGCCGGTCACGCCGCCGCCCTCCCGTCACGCAGACGGACGGCGACGACGAGGGCACTCGTCGCCACGACCAGCAGTTGGATCCCCGAGGCGACGACGGGGAAGACCCGCTCGGGTGCCGACTCGCCGGTCACCGGCTCCGCGCCGCCGCTGTCGGGGTCCGGGTCGACGCCGGTGTAGTACTGTGTCTCCCCGGTCGAGCCGCGGGCGGGGTCCTCGACGAACGTCTGGACGATCCCCTCTCTCGTGGAGAGTTCGAGTCGCCCGTCGAGGACGTAGAACTGGTCGTGAAGCGGGTAGAACACGTTGGCGCCGTTCGTGACCAGATCCGGGCCGACCGCCCCGAGGACGACCGCGGCGACGACGGTCCAGGCGAGGCGGGGCCCGCCCGGCCCGAGTCGGTCAACCAGCCGGGACCGCCCCCGGAGGTGGGTGTCGTGGACGATCGCCACGCCGGCCACCGCCGGCCAGAGGAGCGTGTGGAAGGCGGCCCGGTGGGCGCCGGTGACCACGAGCCCCAGGAACACGTCCAGGTCGACGGCCACGACGGCGAGACACACCGCGGCGAGGGATCGCGCGCCGAGACGGTCCCCCAGCAGCGCCGCCGCCACCAGCGCCCCCAGCGCGACGTGGACCAGCGTGGATGGCACACCACGACTCGACCCCGGCACCGTATCAGCCTCTCGGTCACGCTCGGGCACGGTCGCTCGCGGGGCGTCCCCGCCGACGGCGGGCTTTTCATCCGGCCGGCCCAACGGCGCCCGTGACCGACTCGTCCGACGCGCCCGGGGACCCGGGCCGGGACACCGGCAAGGCCGACCGCACGCTGTTCGAGTCCGTCGTCCGGCCACATCTCGGCGCCGACCGCGAGGACGTGGCGCTCGGTCCCACGTACGGCGTGGACTTCGGCGTCGTCCGTGTCGGCGAGCAGGCGCTCGCCGTCGCCACCGACCCCGTCTCGGTGCTGCCGGCGCTGGGCTGGGAGCGGGCCGGTCGCTTCGCGATGGAGGTCGTCCTCGCCGACGTCGCCGTCTCCGGCCTGGCGCCGACCCACGTCACCGTCGGGCTCCACCTCCCGCCGGACCTCTCCGAGGCGGCGCTCGGCGAGGCGTGGCGCGGGATGAGCGCCGCCGCCGCCGACGTGGGTGCGGCCGTCGTCGCCGGCCACACCGGGCGGTACGCCGGGTGCTCGCTGCCGTGGGTCGGCGCCGCCACCGCGATGGCCGTCGGCGACCCCGACCGCGTCGTCCGCCCCGACGGCGCCCGCGCCGGCGACCGCCTCCTCGTCACGAAGGGGCCCGCCGTCGAGACCGCCGCCCTGCTGGCCTCGCTGTTTCCCGACCGCGTCGCCGACGCGACCGACCGCGAGACCGTCGACCGCGCCCGGGACCTGCTGGAGCGTGCGACGCCCGTGCGGGACGCCCTAGTCGCCGCCGCCGCTGGCCCCGTCACCGCGATGCACGACGCCACAGAGCGCGGCCTGGCGAACGCCCTCTGGGAGACGAGCGAGGCCGCCGGCCTCGGCGTCGACGTCGAGCGGGCGGCCGTCCCCCTGGACCCGACCGTCGAGCGGGTGTGTGCGGCGCTGGACGTGGACCCCTGGAGCGCAGCCAGCAGCGGCACACTGCTCGTCGCCGTCCCGCCCGACGGCGTCGACGGCGTCATCGACGCCCTCGAAACGGAGGGGATCACTGCCGCCGACGTGGGTGAGTTCGTCGCCGAACCGGGCGTGTGCGTCGACGGTGTCTCCCTGCCGCGGCCGAAGCGTGACGGGTTCACCGAGGTGTACGAGTCGCTGGCGGAGTGACGGCACCGCAGAACAACGTCTGAAACGGGAGCGACTACTCCACGACCCGGTACTGACGCTCGCCCATGCGATCCCACCTTTTACTCGCTCGCTGCGCTCGCTCGCAAACGGTGGATCAAAACGCCTACTCCACGAACCGGTACTGACGCTCGCCCATGCGACCCCACCCGTCGAAGACGAACTCGTTCTCGGGGGTGGTGAACGGCTCGACGTCGGAGTCGACGTCGTGGTTGTGGGCGTCGTGGACGTGGGTGTACTCCTCGAAGGTGAGGTCGTAGCGACCCGCGAGTTGCTCGTCGACGTTCATCGCGCCGACCTCCTCGCGCCAGCCGCGCTGGACGACCTCCGAGTGGACCTCCGCCTGGGCGCCGGAGCCGTAGGAGGCGACGAACAGTCGCTGCCCGGTGAGGTCCTCGCCCGACTCGAGGGCGCTCTTCAGCGCCGCCGCGCGGGCGACGTGGACGGAGCCGGTGTACCAGTTGCCCACCTCACGCGAGATCGACAGCGTGGGCTCGATGGTCGCCTCGTACCACTCCTGGTAGCGGTCGGTGCCCTTCAGGGCGTCCGTGTACTCCGCCAGGGCGTCCTGGTAGGCCTCCTCGTCGTCGAACCCCTCGGGGCGGGGCTGGCGACCGATCGACTCCGCGAGGTGGTCCTCGATCTCCGTGTCGCGGGTGACGTGACGGTACGCCAGGAGGGCGGCCTTGCGGACCATCCCCGGGAACGGCGTGTGGAACGGGGCAAAGCGGAAGTCGTCGGGGTGGATGTCGCCGGCGATGGACTCGTAGTCCTCCAGGGCCTCGCGCATCCGGGCGAGGTACACCTGTACCGAGCGCTTGCCGTCCACGCTGGGGAACTGCTGCTGGGGCTTGAGGAAGTCCGTCTCGTCCATCGAGCCGTACCCCTGCTCGGTCGACAGTTCGAGCAGGTCGGGGTCCTCGTCGATGAGCATCGCCACCGCGCCGGCGCCCTGGGTGGCCTCGCCGGCGTCGCCGCGGGCGTACAGCGCCGTGTCCGTCGCGATCACCAACGCCGCCCGGCCGCGGTTGCGGCCCGCGCGGATCCAGTTGTACGCGTCGTCGACGCTCTGGGTGCCCGAGACGCAGGCGAACTTCCGCTCGCCCTTGTTGGCGTGCCGGAAATCACCCGGGAACGTCTGCTCCAGACAGCCCGCGATGTACGTGGAGACGGGCTTGGAGTTGTCGAAGGCGGACTCGGTGGCCACGTCGATGCGACCCACGTCCTCGGGAGTCAGCCCCTTGCGCTCCATCAGGCGCTTTGCGGCGTTTGCCCCCATCGTGACGATGTCCTCGTAACTGTCCGGCAGCGAGGAGGTGTGCAGGCCGAGCCCCTTCGTGTACTTCTCGGGGTCCTCGCCCTTCTCCGGTGCGAACGTGCCGGGGAGATCCAGTTTCAGGTTCCCGGCCCATATCTCGACGCCGTCGATGCCCACCGATTTCATGTCCGTGCGTTGCTGTGGTGGCGGTTTATGACTACCGGCTTGGGGCTGGCGTGGTAGCGTGTGACGCACACTCGTCGCGGCGTTTCTTCCGAGAGTCCCGTCCCCGAGCCAGGCGGCGTGCTACCGACCGCGCCCGCCGCCACCGCTAGCCGCCAGGGTTGTCCGGCGGTCCACCGCTGCTGACCGTCTCGGACTGAGACCGTGAGTCGCTGTTGCCGATCTGGTCGGTCACCGTGATCACGACGGTGTAGTCACCGGGGTCGAGGCCAGTGAACTCGGTGGAGTTCGTCGACGAGCCACCGCTCGGGCTGAAGTTTTCCGAGTTCACCGGGTTACCGTTGTTGCCCTCCACGACTACCTCCACATCAGACAGATCACCGTCGTTATCGGAGACCGTCCAGTCGACCTCGATCTTGGGGCTGCTGCCAGGAGTGGCAGTACTGAAACTGTCGATGGTCGGTCTGGAACCACTACCAGACCCGCCGTCGGTGTCGACGACCGTCACCGTCGTCTGGGTCCTGTCCGTCACTCCGGCGTCGTCGGTGACGGTCAGTTCGACGGTGACGTTCTGATCCGAGTTCACGTTCGTCGGCGCGTCGAACGTCGGCGCCACGGTCGTCTCGCCGGACAGTGCGGCGCCGCCAGTGGGGTCGTCGACGACCCGCCACTGGTAACTGACCGAGCCGTCGGGGTCCGTCGACCCCGAGGCGTTGAGATCGACCGTCGCGTCCTCGTCCACGGCGTAGGGACCACCGGCGTCGGCGATGGGTGGCCGGTTCAGCCTGCCGCCCACGCCGGCCACGCGCACGTCGTCGACGTACCAGACGTCGGTGAACGTCGCACTCGGCTGTCTGAGCCGCAGGCGGAAGCCGTCGTGGCTGGCGTTGCCGGCATCGATGACGGCCCGTTTCCCGTACTCTCGGATGTCGTCGCTCCCGCCGAAGCCGAACACGCGGGTCACCTCGACCCACTCGCCCCGATCGTTCAGGTACTCCAGGCGGAGTGTCTCGTCGATCGCCTGGTCGGGTGCGCTCTCCGGGTCCTCCGGGTCGTCGACGCCGCCGCCTCCCTCCTGTGCCCAGAAGTCAACGACGACGGCGTCGACGCCCCGCGTGTCGTACTCGCCGGTACGGATCCCGCCGCCGGCGTCGCCCACCTCCGCGATCTCCACGGACCGGCTCCCACGGTTCGACTGAGCGCCGGAGACGGTGACCTCGCTTCCGAACGGCTCCCAGACGCCGAAGCCGCTCTCGAATCCGCTGTCGAACTCCACGTCGACCGGGGTGGTGTCCGCCGTGCGACTGCTGTTCACCGTCAGCATGGCCGCACCGACAGCGCCGAGCGTGAGGTTCACTCGGCTCACTCCGTCGTCGTCCGTCAGAGTCCCGTCGGAGAGGGCCGCGACACCCGTGTCGCCCGACTCGTAGGTCAGGCCGACGTTTCCGGCGACCGGGTCGACGACCGAGGTGAGTTCGACCGGTCGTCCACACGGGATCGGACAGTCGAGGACGGCGTTCGTCGTCCGCGTCGACGTCACGGGGTCGGTCCAGTCGACGCGCACGCCGCTGACGCTGACGGTCCGTGTCGTGGTGTTCGTCACGCCGGCCTCGTCGGTGACGGTCAGGGTAACCGTGTAGTTCCCGGGCGAGTCGAACGCGTGTTCGACGGTGCGCCCCGTCGCGGTCGTTCCGTCACCGAAGTCCCAGTCGTACGAGACGCCCGTCGGGTCGGCGTCGAAGCCGACGGACTCCGACACCAGCGGGTCCGACGGACTGAACGCGAACGCCGCCGCCGGCGGTCGGCCGTCGCCACAGACGCCGGGGTCGGCGAAGTCCACCGAGAGTGCGTCGGCGGCGAGTTGTGCCCCGACGAGACACGGCGACACCGTCGGATCGGTCGTCGACAGGTCGACACGCAGGCGGTACCGCTCACTCGGCGTCGACAGCGTTCCGTTGGGCACCGTGTACGACCGCTGACCGGGCTGTAACGTGACGGGACCGCTCGACTCGTTGAACGTCGCCGAGCCGGGGGGATTGGACTCGACGACGACGGTCGCCGTCGTCCCGGAGGGCAGGTTCGAGCTCACGTTCTCCAGGGTGAGCCGACCAGGGTCGGCGGTCGTCGAGAGTGATTTCCCGGCGGTGACGAGTCGGCCGGACTGGTTGGAGAGGCCACGGACCTCCGTCGCCGACAGCGAGCGGTCGTACGCCCGCACGTCGTCGATGGTCCCATCGAAGAAGTCCGACGGTCCGGGGCCGAACTCGAAGTTCCCGTCGTCGTACTCCTGGCCGATGCTCATCACGTCGTTGGCGTTGACACGCGTCGACGTGCTGAAACCGGGGTCGTACGCGGTCCCGTCGACGTAGTACGTCACCTCGCCGTTCTCGGCGAGGGTGACGGCGACGTGGTGCCAGTCGCCGTCGGCGACGACCGGTCCCGCGTCGTTGAACCCGCCGTCGTACAGGCTCAGTCGACCGCCGTTGACGTACCACAGCAGGTTGTTGGCGTCGTCCGGTCGGTTGAACCCGACGATGGCGTCCTTGTCGCCGGCGGTGGTCCGAATCCAGGCAGTGAGCGTGACCGGTCCGTTCGCGAGCTCCGCCGAGGTGTCACTGCCGAGGTCGACCCACGCACCGTCGCTCGTTCCGTCGGGGTCGAGAGACAGTCCGGAGGTGTTGAACGTGCCACGTCGTCCGAGTGCGTACGTCGAGTCGTCTCCGTTCTCCGTCCGGACCTGACCGTCGTTGCGACCCGTCGCGTCGGAGAGGACCGTCCCGGAGTCCTCGTCGAGCCGCCAGTACCCGACCAGTCCGTCCGCGTCGTCCGCGGCGCCGATCCGAACCGCCGTCGCCGTGCCGTCACCGTCGTCCGTGTGGGTCACGCCACGGCTCGTTCCGGCGTCCCAGTCGGCGGTGGTGTTCCACACCAGCCCACGCGGGGACGGCCTGACACGGACCGTCCGCGTCGTGGTGTTCGTCGTGCCGTCCCCGTCCGTGACGGTCAGCGTGACCGTGCGAGTGCCCGGAGCGCCGTACTCGTGAGTGACCGTCTCGCCGGTCGCGGTCGTCCCGTCGCCGAAGTCCCACTCGTAGCTCGTGATCGAGCCGTCGGGGTCACTCGAACCGGTGGCGTCGAACGACACCGTCTCGTCGACCGTCGGCTCGGCCGGGACGACGTCGAACGCCGCCGTCGGTGGGTCGTTCGCCGACGGCGGGTCGACAACTTCGATCCGCAGACTGTCGCCGTCGCCCGTCGAGGTGACGTAAGCGTACACCGTCCCGTCGACTCCGTTCGTGTCCAAGCTCGCGTCGACGACGCCGCCAGACGTGGTCTCGCCGGGTCCGGACAGCGTCGCGACCGACTGGTCACTCACGGCGAACCGTACCGGGACGTTCTCGCGGCCGTCCGGACGGACCGCAGTCAGCGTCAGCGTCGACCCCGCGCTCCGGTCGTACCGGACCGTCGTGGCGTTGACCCGAGTGACGCCGCTCTCGTTCGTTATCGCAGACTGGTCCCAGCGGACGCCGTCGGTCGGCTGGGTCGCTCCGGGACCGGACACACCCCCGCTCACGGCGATATCGAAGCGGACTCGCTCGTACTCGGTGTCGTTGCCGGCGATCGACGCCACCACGGCGTCCCGACCCGGCGCCGACGGCGCCTCGTACGTGACCGTCGCCCGTCCGCGGGCGTTGGTGGTGACCGTCGTCGCCCCGACGAAGCTCCCTCGAGTCACGCTCGGGTCGACGCTGACGGCCGTGTTCGCGACGGGGTTGTTGTACTGGTCCCGGACCTCGACGGTCAGCCGCTCGCGTTCACCCGGGGCCACCGTCGCGCCCACGCCGCCGACGTCGGTGACGTACGCCCGGCGCTCCTCGGTGACGCCGGTCCCGACGCCGACTTTCGCCATCGAGAGGTCGTACGTCACTCCACCCTCCAGGTGAACGTGCAACAGGTCGTACGGCTGGCCGGGCGCGGGTTCGACCTCGACGTCGACGACGTGGCCGTCCGGCGTGAACTGGTCGGCGAGCAGTTCCTCCCAGCGGCTCTCGGTCACCGCCGTCGGCGCGGTGACGGTCACGTTCTCGGCACCGGCGCGGTTCGTCACCGACACCGTCCGCGTCGAAGCAGTGACCGTCCGAAGGTCGAGATCGACGCTCGACCGCCCGCTACGGGCGACCGACAGCGACCCGTTCAGGGTGACGAGCCGGAGGTCGTCGCCCTCGACGAGGCGCTGGTCGGCGGTCGTCACCGAGTCCGGCCCCCGCGGGAAGCTGTTGTACAGCAGTCCCGTGTTGTAGACCGTCCGCGGGGCAGCGTCGTACTGTCGGTACAGCGGTCGGTAGACCAGCCGGGCCGTGTCGTACGTTCGTGCGGAGGCGTTACGCCAGAAGTCGGCCGTCTCCTCACGCACCGCGGTGACGTTCGCCAGTCTCACCGGCCCGTTCCACTCCGTCCGCAGTTGTCCCGCCGGCGGGCCGCCGCTGACGAACAGCGACCGGTCCGGGTAGGCCGTCGACACCGCGACTCCGACCGTCTCCGTCCCCGGGCCGGTCCCCGGCGCCGACACCACCACGTCCCGCACCTCACGGAGGTCGTCCTGCACCTCGCGGTTGTGCTCTATCTCCGTCGCCCGGTTCTCCGCCGGGATCACGGTCGCCTGCCAGGTCGCGTAGAAGACGACCAGGAACCCCAGGAGGATCACGACACCGACCACCTCCGCGAGGGCGCGGTCGGCCGCCCGTGTGGTGGTTGGCTTCGACATTGCGGTCAGCAGGGGCCGTACGAGCCCGGGCTGGGGTCCGTGCCGTCAGCCGTGTCGGTGTACTCGCGACACTCGACAAGGGTGCCCGTGTCGTCGTACAACTTCACCCGAATCCGGTACTGGTCGCCGTCCGTGTCGTCAGACCCGGGCGCCTCGTACGAGAGCGTCGCGCTCGGCGACATGCTGGTTGCGGTTTTGTCGAACTTAGGAGGAGGAGATTTGTCCAGGTTGTTGAACTCAGCGGTCACGTTCCCTAGGTTTCCGTTGGGGTCGTCGACCTGATACCCAACTTCGTACTTGGCCTGCCCTCTCCCGTTACCCTTTATTTGTCTGTTGTCGGTGATCGTCACGCTGTCCAGGGATAGTGTACCACCACCGCTGTTCGTGACGGTCACGTTGACCACGTCCCCGCTCCCGCCGCCGCTTGCGAACACGGCGACGGTGCCGTCGGCCGTCGCCTCCAGGGTCGTTGTGCTCTCGCCGCTCGCGTCCGTGGTGTCCTGCGTCGACGAGAGCGTCGCCACGCCGGTGTCGTTGACGGCGTACTCGATCCGGGCGCCGTCGGCCGTCGGCGTCGTGTCGATCGTAAGATCACCCGTGGTCGACCCGCCGGCGTCGAACGTACAGTCGGTGAGGTCGGCGTCGCAGGTGAACGGTCCCGACGTACTCGTGTAGTTCACCTCGAAGGCGCTCGAGCCGCCCCCGCTGGAGCCGCCGGTCGAGACGTCGACGGTGTAGTTCGCGACTTCAGCCGGGGTGGTCCCGCCGCGGATCGACAGCGGCACCTCGAACGACCCGCCCGCGTCGGCGCGGTAGACGAACGCCGCCCGGCCCTCGCTGTCGGTCGTGACGGTGTCGTTGGTGACCAGCGTGAGGTCGCCGCCGCCGACGGTCGACGGTGCCCGCACGGTTCGACCGCTGAGGGGGTTGTTGAACTCGTCGCGCACCTCGGCGACCAGTCGCACCCGCCCGCCGACGGTCGTCGTCTCGCCGTCGTCGCCGGGCGTCGTGACGTAGGCCGAATCCCGTGGTGCCACGTCGGTACCGACGCCGACGCGAGCCATCCGAAGGTCGTAGCTACCCGGGGCGAGATCTATCGTCACGGTGTCGAACGGCGACCCGGTAGCGTACCCACCGACGGAGGCGTTTGGCTCGTCGTCGAGGAGGTCCATCCACTCGGACTGGCCGAGCCGGGTCGGCACCTCGATCGATAGCCCACTGGCGTTCGAGACGGTTACGGTCCGCGTGGAGGTACTGACGGCTCTGACGTCGACGCTTCTCGCGGTCGACCCCGCAGCTTGGTACGTGCCGTTCAGCGTCACCACCGTGATCGTCGAGCCGTCGACGAGTACTTGGTCGGTCTTGACCACCTGGCGTCCGTCGTCGTAACCGTCGTACACGACCGTGTTCTCGTACACCGTCGTCGGTGCCCCGCGGAACTCCGAGTAGTCCGGCCGGTAGGTCAGCCCACGGGTGACGAACGAGCGGGTCGACCCGTTCCAGAAGTCGCCCGTCTCACCGGCCGCGTTCGCTCCGACGAGCCGCACCCGGGCGGCGTCGGTCGTGGTCAGCGACCCCGATGGGGGTGGGGGGTTGACGAAGACAGTCCGCGACGGGTACGTGGCCCCGAGCGTCACCGTGACCGACCGGCCGGGACCGCCACCGGGTACCGAGACGATGCTGTTGCGGACGTCCTGGAGCTGCGTCCCGACGCGTTGACTGTGGTCCAACTCGACGCCACGGTTCTGCGAGGGCACGACCTGCACCTGGTAGGTGGCCAGCGCTATCACGACGAACCCGAGCAGGATCGTCACGCCGACCTGCACCGCCAGACCACGGTCGTCCGCCCGCAGGCGCATTATCGTTCGCGTGTACCCGTGGGGCGCGTATAACCCTTGTTGCCCGCTCCCCCGCTCGTTGATCTCGGTTGCCCTCGTTGTTGACAACATCACCCAGAAAGCCCTCTCGCTACTCCCTGACAGACCCCTGTTGTGAGGGCCCCGAAAGCCCCCTCCCTAGTGCTCTCAGACGGTAATGGAGCGACTGATGGGCCCCGAAAGCCCCCTCCCTAGTGCTCTCAGACGGTAATGGAGCGACTGATGGGCCCCGAAAGCCCCCTCCCTAGTGCTCTCAGACGGTAATGGAGCGACTGATGG
>CAYODS010000077.1:0-14699 GCA_964402765.1 uncultured Halobacteriales archaeon | reverse complement strand
CGTTCCGGAAGGCCCGGCAGGTGTCGCCGACGGTCATCTTCTTCGACGAGCTGGACAGTCTGGCGCCCTCCCGGAGCCAGGAGATGGGCTCGAACGTCTCCGAGCGGGTGGTCAACCAGTTGCTCACCGAACTGGACGGCCTGGAGGACATGGGCGAGGTGATGGTCGTCGGTGCGACGAACCGCCCGGACATGATCGACCCGGCACTCATCCGCTCCGGTCGGTTCGACCGCCTCGTGATGATCGGCCAGCCCGGCGTCGAGGGGCGCGAGCAGATCCTCAAGATCCACACCCGTGACACGCCGTTGTCGCCGGACGTGAGCCTGCGGGAGATCGCCGAGATGACCGACGGCTACGTCGGCAGCGATCTCGAGTCGATCGCACGCGAGGCCGCCATCGAGGCGCTGCGCGAGGACGACGACGCCGAGGCCGTCGGGATGCGGCACTTCCGTACCGCCATGGAGTCCGTGCGGCCGACGATCACCGAGGACATCCTCGAGTACTACGACCAGATCGAGGACGAGTTCCGCGGCGGCAGCGCCGACCCCGCCGCCGGACGGCGCTCCTCGCGGATCGGGTTCCAGTAGCGGCACCATCTCCTGCCGTCGCTTCGCGTCACCTCCTGCCCCCTCGTCGCCGTGTCGTCCCCCGGTCGCCCCGCCCCGGACCTGGCTCCGCGAGGGACGGACTCCCCCGCAGACGGGTAGGAGCCGACTACGGCCCGAGAACCGGCGATAAAATTTCTCCGGCGATCTGAGACGGTCTCAAAGCGGCACCGATCGGCGTGAAACGTCGTGAAACGAAGGGGACGGTCGACCCGTTATATTGTCTCCCGGTGCGACGGGTGAAGTGGTGACCCCGATGACAAGCCCTCCACTCTCCGGCCTCGGGCGCCCCGCCTCGCGGCGACTGCGCCGCGTCGGGCGGCGCCTGCGGCGGACGCTCGCCGTCGCCGCCGGTCTCGTCGGCCCGCCGGTCCGGGCGGCGGCGTTCTGGTCCGCCGTGGCGCTCCCGTTCCTGAACGTCGCGCTGCTCGCGAACGGCCTCTCGACGGCGGCCGAGACGACGGCCTTCCTCGCACTGCTCGTCGCCAACGTGGTCGCGCTGTACGTCGGCCAGCCGTACCACCGCCGGTGACCCGCGCTGTCGGCCACGCGCCCGGGATGGTCCCCCCTTGACCGGCCACGCGCCCGTCGCAATCCACGCTCCGCGGGTCGTGGGCCGGTCCGGCCCCCCGCTCTGACGGCCACGGACACAGCACGGCCCCCGCGATCGGCGTCAGACACGTGGCTCACGCCGGGTATTTTAAGTTCCGGCGGGGCACATCTGGAGTATGGCCGCTCACGGCCGGCCTGCGTTGCGTGACCTGTTCGACGAGTCGCCCACGCCACACATCGCCCATCCGCCCCACACCCACCACCGCGACTACTACGTCGCCACCGACGGCTCCTACCGCGACAGTGACGACGGTGGCCTGGGCGCGGTGATCGAGACCCGCGACGGGCGCCGGGTGGCCCGCGTGGCCCGCACTGACCGGGCGCCGGACAACAACGTCGCGGAGTACCGGGCGCTGCACCTCGGCCTGGACGTGCTGGCGGCACGCGCCCCGGCGGACGCGAACGTCGGCGTCCTCGTCGACCACGACGACCTCGCGAGCAACGTCAACTCGGCGGTGCTCGCCGGCGATCACCCCGACCTCGACCCGCCGCGACCGCTGACGGTGCCGCGACAGTCCCGGTTCCACTGGCGGGGCATAAAGGCGCGGCTGTCCGGCTTCGACGAGGTCCGGGCGGCCCGCATCGACAGCGACTACAACCCCGCCCACCCGCTGGCGAACACCCCCGGTCGGTACGCCCACGTCAACTACGAACCGGACCGGTGTGTGCTCGCGGGCGATCAGCGCACGCCGGAGGGCTGCCCGCCGCCCTCGCGGCGGTCCCGTCACGACCACGCCAGCGACTGACCCCGTGCGAGGCGCCAGTCGCGTCCTGTTGTTCGGCGGTGCCGTTCTCGTCGTCGCCGGTGCCGTCCCGACCTGGCTCGTCGTCGACCTCATCGACGAGACGCTCAGCGTGAGCGGCGTCGCCGCCTTCGGCCGCGTCCACCCCGTGTTCAACGGCGTCGTCACCGCGCTGCTCGCGGCGATCGCCGTCCTGCTGGGGCTGCGCGAGACGCCCGGCGGTCTCGCGGGGGCGGCGGTCGCCGGACTGCTCGTGGTCGCGCTGGCGGGCGTCTACCTCGTCGCCCCCGTGGTCGCCGTCGGTGACGGCGTCGCGGCGACGCTGACCACGGTCGGACCGGGTGTAGTCGTCACCGTCGCCGGCGGAGCGACGACCACCACCGGCGGAGTGCTCGGCGTGGTGGAGGCGCTGGGCGGGGACGGCTGATCCCGGTCGCGGCGACGGGTGGCGTCACCCGTGAGTCGGACGTGCCACACGACTGAAGTTCGGTGGTCGCGTAGAGCGGGCCGTGACTACGGTCCCCGACGAGGAGACGGCAGTTCGGGTCCGCCAGGCGGAGCGTGCGGACCTGGTGTCGGTGATGCGGATCGAGCGGGCGTCGTTCCCGCAGCCGTGGCCGTACGACGCCTTCACGCGGTACCTCGACCGACCGGGCTTTCTGGTGGCCGTCGACGCCGACGCCGACCGGACGGTCGACGACGGCTCCGCGGGCGGCGTGATCGGCTACGTCGTCGCCGACCGCGTCCAGAACCACGGCCAGGCGCTGGGCCACGTGAAGGACCTCGCGGTCCACCCCGAGCGCCGCGGCGAGGGCGTCGGCTCGACGCTGCTGTCGGAGGCGCTGTCGGTCCTCTCGCCGGCCTCCGTCAAGCTGGAGGTGCGGGAGTCCAACGACGCCGCCCGCGGGCTGTACGGTCGGTTCGGCTTCCGCCCGGTGAAACGCGTCCCACGCTACTACGACGACGGCGAGGACGCCGTCGTGATGGTCCGCCACCCCGACTAGACGACCGACGCCCCTTTGGGCGGGCCGGCCCCCGCCGTGGTATGGGGTACGAGTGTCCGGTCTGTGCCACGCCGCAGGCCGACCGCCGGCACCTCGCCGACCACCTGGCGGTCACCGCGATGACCCACGGCGACGAGCACGAGGACTGGCTCGACGAACACGTCCCCGACTGGAGCGAGCGCTCGCCCCGGTCGCTCGGCGACATCGTCACCGAACACGCCACCGAGACGGCGTACGACGAGGTGTTCGAGGACACCGTCACGAACGACCACGGTCACGACCCTGCCGACGACCCGCCCCGCCAGGAGGACGCCCTCGCGGACGCCAGCCGCGGGCCGGGCCGTGGCGGTCTCACGGACGAGCAGCGAGCCATCGTGGAGGACGCCGTCGCCATGACCGAGGCGATGGTCGAGGACGACACCGGCGAGAGCGACGAGCGAGCGGACGGCGACGGTGACGACGACCACGGGCACGACCACGAGGATGAGTGAGGACGCCGACGGGGGCGACGGACACGGCGATGGAGAGGGCGACACGACCGAGTGGGACTGGCCCGTGGTGGAGTCCCGTGTGGAGTACGAGACGGGGTGGTACGAGGGCGGGTACGACCTGGTCGAGCAGCCCGACGGCACGCGAAAGCGGTACTACTGGGCACGGCTGCCGCCGGCGGTGGTGGTCGTCCCCGTCGTCGGGGACGCGGTCGTGTTCGTCGAGCAGTACCGGCCCGTGATCCGCGAGCGGCACCTGGAGTTGCCCGCCGGCATCGTCGAGCGCGGCGAGTCCTACACCACGGCGGGCACCCGCGAGTTGCGCGAGGAGACGGGGTTCGAGCCGGCGGGCGTCTCCCTGCTGCAGGAGATGCAGGCCTCGACCGGCGTCCTCGACCACGCCCGCGGGATAGTCTTCGCAGAGGGGCTGACCCCCGTCGAGCGCGACCTCGACACGAACGAGTTCCTCACCGTGCGCCGGGTCCCCGTCGACGAGGCGCTCGACAGGGCTCGCGAGGGGCCGACAAACGACGCCACCCTGGAGGGACTGTTGCTCGCCCGCGAGGACGGACTGCTGTAGCGGGGCCGACCCACCGGCCGGACGCGGGCGAGCGGTCCGGCTCAGCCCCGGAACCGCCCGAGGAGAGTGGTCTGCTCGCCGACCAGGTCGTCGACCAGGCCGACGGCCTCGTCGGCGGTCTCGCGGTCGACGGTGCCGGCGTGGCGCGCCCGCTCGTGGACCTCGAACACGCGGACGGCCCGCTCGTCGACGCCTCGCTCGGTCAGGTCGGCGAGGTAGGCGCGTCTGGTCTCGCCGGTCTCGCGGGGGCGGTACCGCTCGGCGAGCAGCAACTCCAGTCGCTCGACGGCCCGCTCGACCTCGGTCGCCGGCTCGGCGTCGGGCTGGTAGCGCAGGCGGACGGCACGGACGACGCCGTCGCCGACGCCGGCACGGTGGGCGCCGGCGGCCAGGCCCAGTATCGCGACCGCGCCGAAGGCGGCCTGTTCGCGCGAGGGGACCGGCAGCGGGACTCCGCCACCCTCGCCGCCGCCACTGGGGCCGCCGTCCCCGCCGCCGGGGTCGGCGCCGCCGCCGGTACCGGGGGTCCCCTCGGTGGTGACCGTCCGGCCCGAACTACCGGGGTCGAGGGTGAGCGGACCGTCGTCACGCGTGGTGGTGTTGTTCGCCGTCGTGGTGGTGGTGGTGGGCGGTTCGAGCGTGCGGCGCCCGTCGCCGCCGTCGCCACCACCGTCGCCCCCGTCACCGTCGCCCCCGTCACCGCCGCCGTCGCCGCCGGTCGCCCGCTGGAGCGCCGCGGACTCGACCTGCTGGCGTGGCTCGGCCGGCGTGGGGTCGAACCGGACCCACCCCTGGTCGGGGAAGTACACCTCGACCCAGACGTGGGAGTCGAGTCCGCGGACGAGGTACTCGTCGTCGCCGACCCGCTCGCCGGGGGTGTAGCCGGTCGCCACCCGGGCGGGGATCCCCTCGGAACGCAGCATCGCGACCATCGTCGTCGCGAAGTACGTGCAGTAACCGGCGTCCATCTCCAGCAGGAAGTTGTTCGCGATGTTGCCGCCCGGTCGCCGGATGTCGGTGGAGTACTCCTTCGTGTCCTCGAGGTAGGACTCGACGCGCTCGGCGGCGTCGTACGGGGTGTCCGCCCCCTCGGTCACGTTGGCGGTGACCGCACGGAACTCGGCGGAGGTGCTGGAGGGCAGTTGGGTGTACTGCTCCGCGAGGCCGTCGGGGTAGTCGGTGCCGGCCCGCCGGAGCTGGTCCGGCGTCGCGTCGGGCACCTGACTGCGGACCCGGTAGGCGTCGCCCTCGATGAACGCGGTGCGGGGCTGGAGCGTCCCCTGGCGCGTGACGGCGGCCACTGCGCTGGCCTCGCCGATCACCTCGACCGGCTGGTTGACGGCGGGCATCGTCCTGACCTCGTCGTCGGAGACGACCTCGTAGGTCTGGACGAGTTCCGCCCGGGGCCCGCCCGCCGCGGGTAACCCACCCTCCTCGTACCGCGTCGCCTGTCCCGTGCGGACCCAGGAGCCGCCGGTGAACCGGTCGTACACGCCGGTCCGCCAGTAGCGTGGCTCGTCGGCGGTGACGCGGAACCGCTGTTCGGCCGACAGTTCGATCGCGCCGACGACCTGCATCTCGCCGGGCGAGCCGACGAAGGTCCCCTCGACCGTGTCGGGGCCGCCGAGGTTCAGGCGCAGCGGGTCGACCGGCGACCCGGGGACGACCGACACCAGCGGCGCGAGCACCGCGACGAGTGCGACCAGCACCACGAGCGTCTCCGCCTGTGGCAGCGTGCCGTCACGGCGGTCCAGTTCGCCGAAGCCCACGGCGGCGACGCCGCCGAGCACGCCAGTGAGCGTCACCAGCGCGCCGGCGTCGTTCGTCAGCACCAGCACGAACAGCGTCGTGCCGCCGACCAGTGCCCCGGCGAGGTACCGCTCGCGTAGCGCCAGGTACCACGAGAGGAACACCGGCCCGGGGACGAACCCGAGCGCCCAGAGGTCCACGCGAGTCACCTGAACGATCCGCAGACCGGTCAGCAGCGCGACCGCGTCGGAGACGAGTTTCGCCGTCCGGTCGAGCAGAAGCGCCACCCCGCCGGGGACCGCGAGCAGGTAGTACACGTAGCCGCCGACGACGGCGGCGACCGCGAGCAGGACCGCCCACCGCGGGCGGAGGTAGCGCGCCGCAAGCGCCGCAAGCAGTCCGGCGCCGACGACGACGGGCACCAGCGGCGCCGTCCCGCCGACGACCTGGGTCACGGACCACAGCACGCCGACGTACGACCACGTCAGCACGAGCAGCCCGATAAGCGCCACCACCCGGAACCGACCGAGGGCGGGCGCCGCCCCGAGGTACCCCGTGGCGCTCTCGCCCGCAGACTCCGGTTCCGGCGCCGGCTCCGACCCGGAGCCGTAGCTCACGGCCGCTCACCTCCCGTCCCGCCGTCGGGCACGGCACGGGCGCCGTCGGGCGGCGTGCCGGCCGCGCTCGCGCCCGTCCCGTCGCCGGTGGCGTCCGGCGTCGCCAAGAGCGCCTCGGGCGTCGTCTCGGTGCGGCCCACGCGGACGACGGGTTCCTCGCGGGCGTCGACGTGGACGTCGGCGTCGCGGGCGCCGGCCGGGAGCGAGCCGCCGTCGAAGACGGCGAGCCGCTTGAGGACCGCCCGCCGGCCGGCCGGCCCGGCCACGGCGTCACCGCCCTGCTCGCCGGGCGTGTCCAGGCGCACCTCAAGACCCGCTGACAGCAGGTGGGCGGCGACGCTCGCGGCCACCTCGGCGGCGAGGTCGGCGTGCCCGCCGGTGGACTCGACGGCGACGGACACCTGGTCGACCTCGTCCTCCGCGAGGAACTCCTTCACGACCAGGTCGTCGGCGGGCCGTTTGGCGCTCGTTCGCCAGTGGACATCCCGGAGGTCGTCGCCGGGGTCGTACTCCCGGAGACGGTCGAACTCCTCGCGCTCGCGGTCGGGGGCGTCGCCCGCAAGCGCCACGAGCCGCGAGCGGGTCATCCCGCGCAACTCGTGGACGCGGGGGTAGACGGTCAGGCTGTCGACGGCGGGGTACTCGAAGCGCACCCGCGCCAGTCCGAGCACGTCCCCGGCAGTGACCGACAGGGGACCGACCTCGTGGACGCCCCGCTCTCGGTAGCGGACGGCGTAGGTCAGCGGCTCGTCGGCGATCGTCGTCTCGCGGCGGGCACCCTCGGCGTCCAGACCGTCGGCGACGGTGTCCTCGACGACACCGGTGACCGGCGTGTCGGGGTCGAACTCGAGGACGACCTCGCCGTCGGCGCCGACGGCGTCGTCGGGTGGGAGCCGGCGCTCGACCGGCGGCGGCGTCGCGCGACGGGTGGTGACGACCGCGGCGAGCACCACGAGCACCATCGCGAGCACGACGGCGTTGAGCGCGCCGTCGCGGCCGCCGAACAGCAGACTCACCGCGAGACAGCCGCCGGCCACGCCGAGTGCGCCCCAGCCGCGTCTCGTCAGCGAGCGGTCGACCACCGAGCCGCCCTGTCCGGCGTCCGTGGTGCTCATCTGCGGTCGGACTCGACGGGCACCCTGTCGAGCGCCTCCGAGACGAGTTCGTCGCCGTCCACGTTTGGCCCCTCACCGACGTCCTCGGTGGTCGTGCGGATGCGGTGGGTGAACACCGACGGCAGTTCCGTCTGGACGTCCTCGGGGACGACGTAGTCGCGCCCGTCGAGGACGGCGCGGGCCTGGGCGGCCCGCAGGAGGGCGATCGTCCCGCGGGGGCTGGCGCCGAGTTCGGCGTGCGTGCGGGTGAACTCGGCGAGGCGGGCGGCGTAGTCACGCACCGCCGTCTCGGTGGTCACCTCCGAGACGGTGGCGATCGACCGCCGGAGTCGGTCGCGGGTGGTGACCGGTTCGAGGTCCTCGATCGGGTGGGTGCCGACCACGCGGTCGAGCATCTCGGTCTCGTCCTCGCGGTCGGGGTAGCCCAGTCGGACCTTCTTCATGAAGCGGTCGAGTTCCGCGACCGGCAACTCGTAGGTGCGGGAGGGCTCGACGTAGTTCTGGGTGGCGATGACGGTGAACGGACGGGGAACCGGGTAGGTGGTGCCGTCGACGGTCACCTGCGTCTCCTCCATCGCCTCAAGCAGCGCGGACTGGGTCTTCGGTGGGGCGCGGTTTATCTCGTCGCCCAGGACGATGTTGGCGAACACGGGGCCGTCGCGGAACTCGAACTCGCGGGTCTTCTGATTAAACACGTTCGACCCGGTCACGTCGGAGGGTAGCAGGTCCGGCGTGAACTGCACCCGCCGGAACGAGCAGTCCACCGAGCGGGCGAACGAGCGGGCGAGCATCGTCTTGCCGACCCCGGGCACGTCCTCCAGGAGGACGTGGCCCCGCGCCAGAACGGCGACCATGACGTCCTCGATCTCGTCGTGGTGGCCGACGATCACGCGCTCGACGTTGTCGACGACAGAGCGGGCGGTGCTGGCGGCGTCGTTCACCGGGAGTGGCTCGACATCGTGCGATACCTCCGTCGGGGTCGGCGTCGTGGCGTCCGAGTCGGCGTCCGTCGGTGAGTCGGCGTCAGTCATGGCTGTTTCCTGTGTGACGACCACAGTCCGGGCGGTCCCCCACCGCTGCGGTCGCCTGGTCGCTCGCCCGGTATCTGTCTTCTGTCGGAACGACCGCTCCGGGCGTCGTAGGGGACGACTGGTCGGCCGGTAACCGTTGTGGTCCCCGCAGTGCCTGCCGGTCTGTGGCCCCCGCGGTCGACGACCAGTCGATCACGTCAGTAGCCAGGTGCAGGTCGAATAAACCACTGTCGCTCGCTGAAGGCGTCGCTTTCGTGTCCTCGGCCGGCGGTCGCCCGTGACCGTCCACCACGGCACCGACGACCACTGGCCGCGTTCGGCCACTGTCTGGAGGCATCGACAGGGACGAGGACCGGTCGGGGAGTAAGTGTTTTTCGGGAAGCTACCCGACTGCGACCCAAATTGGACCTCTCGGGCAAACGCGCGGGCACTCGCGGGCACTCGCGGGCGAAGACGCCGTGGCTGGCGAGGACGGGTGTCACTCACGCGGTCACGGGTAGCGGTAACACGGACGCGGGTCCAGGTGAACGGACCGCTCGTCTCCGGGGGCGATCGAGGGGTACCTTCGGGTGAGTTACAGTCGGGTGAGTTACAGTCGAGTGAGGTTCTTCGCGCGCGGTCCCTTCTCCGCCTGCTCGATCTCGAACTCCACTTCCTGTCCCTCCTCGAGGTCCGGGCCGCCGATGTCCTCCATGTGGAAGAAAACGTCCTCGTCGGCGTCGTCCGTCTCGATGAAACCGTAACCGCCGGATTCCTTGAAGAAATCCACAACGCCTTGCGCCATTGCACCCGTCTGTTGTGGTGTTCGATTATAAAGACCTTGCGAGACGACCTGACCCCGGCGGTCACCAGTCCTTGCAGTCCGCACAGACGACTAGATCGTCCCCGCCAGTCGCATCGTCCCCGCCAGTCGCATCGTCCCCGCCAGTCGCATCGTCCCCGCCAGTCGCGCCGTCCCCGCCAGTCGCACCGTCCGCGTCTCCGGCGTCGGCCCGCCACCGCCGCCGGACCGTCTCGCCACACCGCGCGCAGCGCCCCCCGTCGGGCGACCACTCGTAGGTCACGCGAGCCGGCGCCCGCCCGTCCGGCGCTCCGTCGCCTGACTCCCGGGTGCTCGCCGATTCTTCTTCAGTTCCCGCCGACTCCCCGTCGGTCGTCTGCCCGGCCGTCTCCACCGTCGACTCCCCGTCGGTCGTCGCTTCCGACACATCTCCGGTCCTCGCTGCGGACCCCTCCTCGGGCGCCTGCTCCGTCTCCTCGACCGCCGCGTCGTCCGCCGACTCCCCGCCCGCCGTCTCGTCGTCCGTCACGGAGCCGGAACCGCCGTCCGATTCTCCGCCCGCCGTCTCGTCGTCCGTCACGGGGCCGGGGCCGTCGTCCGATTCTCTGCCCGCCGTCTCGTCGTCCGTCACGGAGCCGGAACCGCCGTCCGATTCTCCGCCCGCCGTCTCGTCGCCGGTCGTCTCCGCGGCGTCGGACTCGCCGTCCTCGTCGGCGTCGAGGAACTCGTCGAGCGAGCGGTCCCGGGTCACGGTCGCACGTGGGACGCGATCGGCTTACCTCCGGTGGTCGCCGTCGGACTCACCCCTCGGGCGGGGTGACGGTGACCGTCTCGCCGTCGGCGTCGACCGTGGTCCCGGCGACGAAGGGTGGGGTGCCGACGAGCACGACGACGGTCTCCGTGCCGACGCGCTCGACGGTCGCTCGCCGCCCGTCGACCCGCCAGCCGTCGGCGACCCGGTCGCCGCGAGCGGTGAGGGCGTCGGCGTACGTCGCCCGGAACTCCGTGGCGTTCTCGGCGTCGTCCCACCGGGTCACGAGCGCGTACGAGGCGTTCGCGACGCCGGAGCGCCGGAGGATCACGAGCCGGTCGGCGCCCCACCCCGCGGCGGCGGAGCGGGCACGCTCGCGTGACACGTCCGCGAGTGCCGCAAGCAGGAACGCCTCGCCCATGCGGTCGGTGCCGACGGAGCGCCACGGTGACTCCGCGGCGGCGACGGACACCGAGAGGTTCCGCGGCGGCTCAGTGCCGGGCACGTAGCCGTGGATCACCTGCTCGCTGGTGCGGGGCGGGCGCCTCGCGACCACGAGCGCCGCCGCCGGGTCGCCGGTCCGAGCGTCGACGTAGCGGGCGCCGAAGCGGTACATCGCGTTGCCGTACCAGCGCGGGGTGCCCCGCGGGTACACCTCGTCCAGGCGGTCGTACAGCGCCGAGTTCGGCTCCGTGTCGGGGCGGTGCCGGCGGAGGTACGCGTCGGTGACGCTCACCGCCACCCCCTCGATGACGCTGCGGCGGACGAATCTGGCGTCGGTCGTCCGCCCGAGGGTGTCACGCAGTCGCCGGTCGTCGCCGCGTCGCACCTGGACGTAGTGGACGAACTCGTGGACGAGCACCGTCCGGACGATGTCGGGTGGTTTCTCGCCGGGGTACACCCGGACTTGGCCGGTCAGCGCCGTCGCGGCGACGTAGCGGTACCGCGTCTCGCCGCGCTCGTCGGGCGCGGGTTCGACGCCGAAGGCACGGAACGAGGCCGGCGTCGCCCGGGCGCTCCCGTCCGGCACCGTCGAACCGTTCAGCACCGTCACCGACGGCGGCGCCGTGACGTTCGTCCCCAGGAGCGTCCGCAGTCGCCCGTACGTCTCGCCGGCGTCGACCCCGTCCGGGAGGTCGCCGCCGACGGTCTCGACCGCCGGCCCGCTCGTGTCCGCCTCGGGCGCGGCACACCCCGCGCTCCACAGCAGGGCGACCACGGCGACGACCGACAGCAGTCGGAGCAACACGCCGGGCCGCGACCGACCGGCGACGCGCATCGTCACGGCGCCAGCACGACGGTGCGGGCGGGCGACGCGACCGGCACGAGAGCGCGGAGACCCGGCGGACCGACGGCGTCGGACCCGACTGCCCGGGCGCCGCCGGCGTCGACCCGGGGCGTGAGGCCGCCGCCGGTGACGTTGACGGCGTCGGTCGCCGCCGCGGGCAGGTCGATCGACACGTCGCCGTAGTCGTAGGTGGTGGTCGAGGAGACGTTCTGGTCGAACGTCTGTCCCCGTACCGTGACCGAGAACGCCAACTCGGAGGTGGTCCGCAGCGGCCGGGCGGTCTCGGTGTCGAGCCAGTAGACGTACTCCACGCGGTCCACCTGGAGGCCCTCTGCCTCGTCGGGGTCGATACCGACGACCTCGAACAGCACCCCGCGGAACGCCTCGGGCGAGACGTCGACCCGCGTCCGGTAGGCCGCCTCGCCGTCGACGGTCTCGACGCCGGTCACCTCGACGCCGTCGGCACTCTCGAGGACCAGTCGCAACTGCCCGAGCACGTCCTGCAGGCGCCAGGTGCGCGAGAAGTTCTCGCCCGCGTCCGTGCGTATCCACTCCGAGGAGTACTGCCGGACGTAGACGTCGCTGCGGGCGTACACCGTCCGGTCGACGACGTAGGTCGTCGACTCGACGGTGGTGCCGGCGGCGGTGACGGTCCGGTTCCGCCGCAGTTCCCGGTTCGTGCGGTCCAGCGCCGCCCGGTCGGTCACCGTCGACTCCTGGTTCCGTGGCCCGCGGACGACCGTCTCCTGTGTGGCCTCGACCCGGTAGGTCTCCACGTCGGCGATCGCAGACAGCGCGTCCGCGCGCAACTGCTCCGGGTCCACGTCGGCCGCACCGCCGTCGCCCTCCGTCGTCGGAGTCGTCCCGTCACCCTCCGTCGTCTGGTCCGAGCCGCCGTCCCCGAGTCCGGAACACCCGGCGAGAGCCACCAGTCCGACGACCGCGACCACCACCGCGATCCGTCTCGCGCGTGCCAGCCTCATCACACGATGGCTGTGACCCGACTCACAAGACCCTTCGGTCACCGTCTCGGTCGCTGCGAGGTCACTCCCCGGGAGCGGGCGCGCCGTCGGGGGAATCCACCGCGACCGGCAGGCCGTAGTCGCCGTAGCGCAACTCGACCGTCTGGGCGACGGGGACCACGCCCTGGTCGGTGGGGACCGTCAGCCCGACCTCGCCCTCGAACCGTCGCAGGCGGTAGGTGTCGGGGTCGACGTGGAAGGTGACGGTGACGTTCGTGACCGAGAGGTCGGTGTCATTGGCCGCGAACCCGCCGTCGAGCCCCGCGACGGTGCGCTCGTACGCCGCGGGCGGCACCGACCCCTGGAGCACGTACGCGCCCGTCTCCGGGTGGACGCCCGCGACCGAGAGGTTCGCCGCCGACAGCAGCGCCCGCTGGCGGGTGAGCGGATCGAGCGTGGCCCATCGCGCCGAGAAGTTCGTCGGCTCGCGGACGACCCACTCGGAGCCGTAGTCGTCACGGAAGCGGTCGGGGTCACCCTGGAAGGCGGGACTGCGGGCGAACAGCGTCTCGTTCACCACCCAGGTGCGCACCTCGACGGTCTGGCCCTCCGCTCGCTGGAGTTCGTCGGCCCGCAGCGACCGACTGGTGCGGTTCACCACCACCCGCGTCTCCGTGACGACCTCGCGACCGTCGACGACGTTCGCCGGGTCGTCCGGGCCGCGTGGACTGCCGAACTCCCGCTCCGTGGTGCCGTTCACCCGGTAGGACTCCACCGCCGACAGCGCCGACAGCGCCTGCGGGCGCACCTCCTCGACGGTGACGTTCGTCGCGTCGAGGTCCTGACCGGGGTCCTCGCCGCTGCCCCCGCCGGCGAAGGGCAGCGTACACCCAGAGAGTGCGACGAGTGCCGCGAACAGCCCCACGGCGAGCAGGTGCCGGCGCGACTGGCGGGCGGTCATTCCTCGTCCGAGCCTGCCCCGTCGTACGCATAGCCCTTCTGGTTCTCGGGGGCGGGCACTCGGACGACTCCGAAGCCGTTATGCCCGCCACGCCTGCAGTACGGACGAACCGTCGGTCGCGGGCACCGGCGGGCGCCTGCCTCGGCAGGTCGGAATGTGGCCACCCCTCGTGGTGAAGGGTCCGCCCCGGAACGGCTGAACCACCATCGCCCGCGGTGACAACAATGGCACGAAGCGCGTACTCGTACATCCGAGAGGCTTGGCAGGACCCCGACGACGGGAAACTCGCCGAGCTGCAGTGGCAGCGACAACAGGAGTGGCGCGACCAGGGCGCCATCGAGCGCATCGAGCGCCCCACCCGCCTGGACCGGGCGCGCTCGCTGGGCTACAAGGCAAAGCAGGGCGTCGTCCTCGCGCGGGTGTCCGTCCGCAAGGGCTCCGCCCGGAAACAGCGCTTCGAGCGGGGCCGTCGCACGAAGCGCCAGGGCGTCAACCGGGTCACTCGCCGGAAGAACATCCAGCGCATCGGCGAGGAGCGCGCCTCCCGCGCCTTTCCAAACCTGCGCGTGCTCAACTCCTACTGGGTCGGCGAGGACGGCTCCCAGAAGTGGTTCGAGGTCATCCTGCTCGACCCGAACCACCCCGCCATCGAGAACGACGACGACCTCTCGTGGATCTGTGACGACGTCCACGACGGTCGCGCGTTCCGCGGGCTCACAAGCGCCGGCAAGCGCAACCGCGGCCTGAACAACCGCGGCAAGGGCGCCGAACACGACCGCCCGAGCCGCGAGGGTACCTGACGCCAGCGACCCCGACTCCTTTCACCCCACCCCACCAGTGGCGGGTATGCCCGACGTGTTCGAGCACACCGTCGTCGTCGCCCGGGTCACCCGCGCCGAACCGTTCCCCGAGACTCGCAAACCCGAGATGGTGAGACTGTGGCTGGACACCGGCGAGCGCGAACTGCAGTCCGCCGCGCAGTTGGGGTTCAACCACGACCCCGACACGCTGGCGGGCCGGCAGGTGCTCTGTGTGACCAACTTGGAACCAGTGAACATCGCCGGGTTCGAGTCGGAGGCGCTGACCGTGGGCGTTCCGGATGCGGACGGCAATCCCGTGCTCGTGGTTCCTGACGCGGAGGTTCCCCTCGGCGGACACCTGTACTGAGGCTGGGCTGGTGGATCGGCTGTTGTAGTCGGGGTGCTCTCGTTGTCGGATGCTCGCGATCTCGGTGAGTCTTCGAACCCCTCGGCGCCCTCATCGGATGTGCTCGCTCTCGGTGAACGGACCTCCGAAGCCCTCGGCGTGCTCTCATCGGATGTGCTCGATCTCGGCGTATGGACCTCCGAAGCCCTCGGCGTGCTCGACGGCTCTCACTCGCTGCGCGCCTCGCTCCCTGCGGTCGCTGCGGT
>CAYODS010000076.1:0-14901 GCA_964402765.1 uncultured Halobacteriales archaeon | reverse complement strand
CGGTCGCGGCGGGCGGGACTGAAAGGGGCCGCCCCGCTGCGGGCGCGTCACGACGTAAGCACCGCAGCCGAGCATAGCCAGGCGAGGGGCGCAGCGAGTGAGGTGCCCGCAGCGGGGCGGGGGCTTTCCGGGCCCTCTCCACAGCAGCGCCGTCAGCTGAAAGCACCCCGAGGGAGGCTCGCTGGGCCTTCCGTCGGTGGCACGAACGGGTGATCCCGTGATCCAACAAAGCGCCTTTCACCACCCCGACCGATCGGCGGACGTGACACTCACGCTGTACCAGCTCGACGGCTGCCCGTACTGCGAGAAAGTCGCCGAGCGCATGGACGACCTCGGCCTGGCGTACGAGACGGAGTGGGTCGAGGCGATGCACTCGGCACGGGACGAGGTGAAACGCGTCTCCGGCCAGCGCGGGGTGCCTGTCCTCGTCGACGAGGACCGCGGCGTCACCATGGCCGAGTCCGAGCGCATCCTGGAGTACCTGGAGGCGTCGTACGCCTGACCACGCGACGCGAAAGCCTTATGACCAGAACCGGACATCGATGAACAAGGATGAACACCGAGAGTAGCGTGGCGCCGGCGGTCGAGGCGGTACTGCGGTCGGCCCGTGGGCGTGCGTCGCCAGAGGGGTCGGTCGCGGTCGACGCCCGGGCGCTGCCGGCGGCACTGGAGCGGGCGACGGCGGCGGGTCGACGCCCGGTGATAGCGGAGGTGAAGCCGACGAGTCCGACGACCGACGGCCAGCGAGGGGGCGACCCCGCCGCCTACGCCCGGGCGATGGTCGAGGGCGGCGCGGCGGCGGTGAGCGTGCTCACCGAACCCGAGCGGTTCGGGGGGTCCGCGGCGGCGCTCCGGGCGGTGCGCGGGGCCGTGGACGTGCCCGTCCTGCGGAAGGACTTCGTGCTCGACGCCGCGGAGTTGGACCGCGTCGAGGCCGACGCCGTCCTACTGATCGCGCGCTTCCTTGCGGACCTCGACGGGATGGTCGCCGCCGCCCGCGAGCGCGGGATGGTCCCGCTGGTGGAGGTGCACGACCGCGACGAACTGGCGGAGGCGGTCGACGCCGGGGCCGACCTGGTCGGCGTGAACAACCGCGACCTCGCCCGCCTGGAAGTCGACCTCGGGACCTTCGAGCGGGTCGCCCCCGCCGCGCCCGAGGAGGTGACCCTAGTCGCCGAGAGCGGGATCGGCGGGCCGGAGGACGCCGACCGGATGCTCGACGCCGGGGCCGACGGCCTGCTCGTCGGCAGCGCCGTGATGGCCGACGACCCGGAGCAGGTGCAGGAGAACGCCCGCGAGTTGATCGGGGGCGACGGGCCCACGGACACGACGGGTGGCACGCCGGCGGGCGCGACCGGCGGAGGTGACCGACGATGAGCACGGGACTGCCCGAGGGGGAACAGGAGGATCTCGACCCCCGCTTCGGGCGGTTCGGCGGCCAGTACGTGCCGGAGGCGCTGATGCCGGCCATCGAGGAACTGGAGGAGGCCTACCGACGGTACGTGCTGGACAACGAGGACGGCTTCATGGACGAGTTCCGCGCTCGCCTGCGGGACTTCGGCGGGCGACCGACGCCGCTGCAGCGTGCGGACCGCCTCTCGGAGCGATACGACACCGAGGTGTACCTCAAGCGCGAGGACCTGCTGCACGGCGGCGCACACAAGCTGAACAACGCGCTGGGGCAGGCACTGCTGGCGCAGTACATGGGCAAGGAACGGATCATCGCCGAGACGGGCGCCGGCCAGCACGGCACCGCGACGGCGATGGCCTGCGCGCACCTCGGGATCGACTGCGAGATCTACATGGGCCGGACCGACATCAACCGCCAGCGGCCCAACGTGTTCCGGATGCTGGCAAACGGCGCCGAGGTGACGCCGGTCGACGTGGGCCGGGGGACGCTGAAGGAGGCCATCAGCGAGACGATGCGTGACTGGGCGCGCACCGTCGAGGACACGCACTACGTCATCGGGTCCATCGTCGGCCCACACCCGTTCCCGCGGCTCGTGCGGGACTTCCAGTCCGTGATCGGCGAGGAGACTCGCCGGCAGTTCGAGGACCGCGTCGGCGGGCGCCCGGACGCCGTCCTCGCGTGTGCGGGCGGCGGGTCGAACACGATGGGTGCCTTCCACGCCTTCCGCGAGGACGACACCGACCTCTACGCGGTGGAGGCCGGCGGGTCGGCGCTGGCCGTCGACGAAGAGACGGGCGTCGCCCCCAACTCCGCGTCGCTGTCGACCGGCACCGAGGGCGTGCTCCACGGCGCCCGCACCCGCGTCCTCCAGGACGGCGACGGCCAGGTCGTCGAGTCACACTCCGTCTCGGCGGGCCTGGACTACGCCGGCGTCGGCCCCGAACTCGCCCACCTCGTGGAGACCGGCCGGGTGAAGCCGGTGAACGTCGACGACGACGCCGCCCTCGAGGCGTTCCACCGGCTCTCCCAGACGGAGGGCGTCATCCCCGCGCTGGAGACCGCCCACGCGTTCGGCTACCTCGAACGGCACCACGACGAGCTGGGCGAGCGGGTCGTCGTGAACGTCTCCGGCCGGGGCGACAAGGACCTGGAGACGGTGCTGGAGGAGACCGCCGCCCGCGACGTGCCGACGGCGCCGGACATGAGCGTGTTCGAGGCCACCGGGAGCACACAGATGGGGATGAGCGGTCACGCACACGACACCCACGACCCGGACGGCCACGACGGAGGTGACGGGGCGTGAGCGACGCCGACGGGACACCGGCGGGCGCAGGGCCGGACGCGGAGCGGGGCATGGCCCGCGCCTTCGAGGACGACGCCGCCTTCGTCCCGTACCTCGTGGCGGGCGACCCCTCGGCCGACGCCACCGTCGAGTACGTCGAGGCGATGGTCGAGGGTGGCGCGGACGCCGTCGAACTCGGGCTGCCGTTCTCCGAGCCGATCGCCGAGGGCGCCACGATCCAGGAGGGGATCGTCCGGGCGCTGGAGGGGGGGATGACCCCCGAGCGGTACTTCCACCTGGTGGAACGGATCGACGTCGCGGCGCCGATCGCCGTGATGACGTACTACAACCTGATCCTCCAGTACGGCTCCGCACACGGCGAGGCGGGCGCGGACGCCGACGGCGACACCCCAGGCCCGAGCGTCGAGCCGTTCGTCGCTCGCGCCGCCGAGGCGGGGATCGAGGGCGTCATCGTGCCGGATCTGCCCGTGGACGAGGCGGACCCGCTGCGGGCGGCGTGTGACCGGCACGGTCTCGACCTGGTGTTCATCGTCGCGCCGACGACGACCGAGGAGCGCCTGGCGGCGAAGCTGGAGCGCGTCTCGGGGTACCTGTACGTCCAGGCACGCCTCGGGACGACCGGCGCCCGCGAGCAGATGAGCGACCGCACCGCCGAGAGTCTCGCCCGCCTGAAACAGCACGACCACGCCCTCGGGGTGCCGACGGCGGTCGGGTTCGGCGTCTCGACGGGCGAGCACGCCCGGCGGGTGACCGCGGCGGGCGCCGACGGGGTCATCGTCGGCAGCGCCCTGGTGGACGTGGTCGCCGAGGGCGCCGCCGAGGGGCGCTCGACCGCGGCGGTCGCCGACGACCTGCGGGAGTACGCCCGGGAGTTCAAGCAGGGGGCGCTGGCCGGTGCCCGGGACCGCGCCGACGCCGGCGGTGACGAGGGCGACGACCGGCGACCGGGAGCGGAACCGCACGTTCGAACGGCGAGCGGGGAGTCCGAGCCATGACGGACCTGGGTGTGCGGACCCGCCTGGGGCGGATCGGCACTGACGACCGGTACGTGATCGTCCCGATGGACCACGGGATCACCCTGGGACCGGTGGAGGGGCTGGTCGATCTGGAGGCGACGGTCGCGGCGGTCGTCGAGGGGGGTGCCGACGCCGTGCTCACCCAGAAGGGCGTCGCCGACCGCGCACGGGCGGGGATCGATCGCGCCGACGGCGGTGAGGCGGGCTACCTGACCCACCTGAACGCCTCGACGACACTCGGCCCGGACGCGAACGACAAGCGCCGGACCGGGACCGTCGAGGAGGCGGTCCGGCTCGGTGCCGACGCCGTCTCCTACCACGTCAACGTCGGCAGCGACCACGAGCGCGAGCAGATCGAGGACCTCGCCCGCGTCACGGACGAGGCCACGCGGTTGGGTGTGCCGGTCCTGGCGATGGCGTACGCCCGTGGGCCCGACGTGGCGGAGGACGACCCCGAGGCGCTGGCTCACGCGGTGCGACTCGCCGAGGAGGTCGGGGCGGACCTCGTGAAGACGGGGTACAGCGGCTCCCGGGCGTCGTTCGAGCGGGTGACGGCGGCGACCGCACTGCCGGTGCTGATCGCCGGCGGCGAACCGGACGGCGACCGCGAGACGCTGCGGGCGGTCGACGACGCGATGGCCGCCGGCGCGGCGGGCGTCTCGATCGGGCGGACGGTGTTCCAGCACGACGACCCGGGCGCGATGGCGGCGGCAGTCGCCGCGGTCGTCCACGAGGGACGCGACCCAGAGGAGGCACTCCACGCGGCGGGACTGTCCTGATCGATGACAGACGTTCGACGGAGAACCGGCGGTAAAGCTAAATCACACGGGGCGTAGATCTAACCAACTGGATGCCGGGTGGGATACGCGCGCTGTACGTCGGGCCCGCCGAGGCCGCCCCGCCGCGGACGCTCGGTGACGAGGCGATCACCGTCCTGGACGAGCGCACCGCGGAGGCGGCGGTCGAGCGGATCGGTGCCGACGACGTCGACTGCGTGGTGAGTGCCTGGCAGTTGGCGGACGCCACCGGGCTTGACCTGCTGCGGGCGGTGCGTGACCGCTACGCCGCCCTGCCGTTCGTGCTGTACGCGGACGTCGACGTTGGCGAGGTGGGCGAGGAGCTGATCGCCGCCGACGTCAGCGGCTACCTCCGCCGACACCCGGGCCGCGACCAGACCGACGAGGTCGCCAGGGAGATCCGCGACGTGGCCGAGCGCTACCACGACGCGACGACGATCGAGCAGACCCAGGAGCGCTTCCGGACGATCATCGAGCAGTCCTCGGACGTGGTGTCCGTACTCGACGCCGACGGCACCTACGTGTACCAGAGTCCCTCCGTGGAGCCGACGCTCGGGTACAGTCCGGACGACTTCTACGGTCGCCGCCTGTACGAGTTCGTCCACCCGGACGACCGCGAGCGGGTGATGGGCGAGTTCCGCACCGCCGTCGAGGGGCCCTCCCGGACGACCATCGTGGAGTACCGCTTCCAGCACGAGGACGGCTCCTGGCGGGTGGTCGAGTCCCGGGCGACGGACATGCTCGACGACCCCATCGTCCAGGGACTGGTCGTCAACAGCCGCGACATCACCGAGCGGCGTCGCCGCGCCCAGCGGATGAACGTGCTCAACCGGACGCTGCGACACGACCTCCGGAACAACATGAACGTCATCCTCGGCAACGCCGAGTTGCTGATGCGAGAGTACGGCAGCGACCACCGCGCTGAGACGATCCGCTCGACCGCCGCCGACATGCTCGAGCTGGGCAACAAGGTCCGGGACATCGAGCAGGCCCTTGACACCAGCGAGCAGCGCCGCGAGATGGTCGACATCGTCTCCACCGTGGAGGAACACCTCGCCGCCGTCGAGCGCTCACACCCCGAACTCGACGTGGAGCGGTCACTGCCGGAGAGCCAGTGGGTGCTCGCCAACCGGCGGATCGGCTCGGCGATCGGCGACGCCGTCGAGAACGCCGTCCAGCACAACCCCGCGCCCGACCCCCGACTCCGGGTGACCGTCGAGCCCGGTCGGCTGGCGGGCGACGACGCCGTCACGGTCACCGTCGCCGACAACGGGCCGGGTATCCCCGAGGAGGAACTGTCCGTGCTGACGAGCGGCGGCGAGACCCCCCTGGAGCACGCCTCCGGCCTGGGCCTGTGGCTCATAAAGTGGATCGTCACCGAGTCCGGCGGCGAGGTCACCTTCGGGGAGTCCCAGCTGGGCGGCACCGCCGTCCGGATCACCCTCCAGCAGGCCCGCGCCGGCCAGTGGATCGACGTCTGACCGGGCGGCGACAGCCACGCGTCGGACACGTGACCGCCGCCAGCGGGCCCGACCGCCACAGTCGCCACGTTCATACCCGCACCGCCCGAGTGCGGCATCATGAGCGAACTCGACCCCGGCGACTCGGACCCGGCGCGCGAGCGTGACGGAGAGCGAGCGACGCCCGCGGACGACGGGGACCGCGAGCGGACCGTCTGGCTGCGTGCCGACGGCGCCGTCGGCGACTGGCAGCACCGCAAGCGCCGGATCACGGCCGGCCTGGAGGCGGGCGTGGACTGGGTGCTGATCGACCCCGGCGACGTCGAGCGGGTCCGCGAGCTGGGCGCGGTGAACGTCGCCGCCTTCGACGGCGGTGACGTCCACGTTCTCGAGGCGGAGGACGACGCCGGCCCGCCGCCGGAGTTGACCGTCACCGGAAAGGACGGCGAGGGCGACGGCACGGTCGAGTTGCCGCCGGACCTGTCGGGGTCGGCGGCGCTGACCGCGCTGCGGCGCGGGGACGGCCCACGGGGGGCGTACGTCCGGATGCTGGGCGAACGCTACCAGGAGTTCGCCCGCGAGGCGGCCCGGGCGGCGGCGTACACGATCGTCGTCGGCGAGGACTGGACGGTGATCCCGACGGAGAACCTGATCGCCGAGGTGGGAGCGGACACCCACCTCGTCGCCGGGGTGACCAGCGCCGAGGAGGCCCAGACGGCCTTCGAGACCCTCGAACGGGGCGTCGACGGCGTCCTGCTTGACACCGACGACCCCGACGAGATCCGCCGCACGGTCGAACTGCGGGAGGCCGCCGCTCGCGAGCGGTTCGAGTTGACCTGGGGCGAGGTCGTCGCCGTCGAGGAGGCCGGCTCCGCCGACCGCGTCTGTGTCGACACGGGGACGCTGATGGACGACGACGAGGGGCTACTCGTCGGGTCGATGAGCCGCGGGCTGGTGTTCGTCCACGCCGAGACCGCCGACTCGCCGTACGTCGACCCGCGGCCGTTCCGGGTGAACGCCGGGGCGGTCCACGCCTACGTCCGGACCCCGGGCGGGGAGACGCGGTACCTCTCCGAGCTGGAGAGCGGCGACGAGGTGCTCGTCGCGGACACCGAGGGCACCACCCGGGCCGCGGTCGTCGGCCGGGTGAAGATCGAGCGCCGCCCGATGTTCCGGGTCGCCGTCGACGTCGGCGGGGACCGCGTCGAGACGCTCGTACAGAACGCCGAGACCATAAAGGTCGCCACCCGCGAGGGCCGCACCGCCGTCACCGACCTGTCGGCGGGCGACGAACTGCGGCTGCTGTACGAACCGGGCGGGCGGCACTTCGGCACCGCCGTCGAGGAGCGCATCATCGAGAAGTGACCCGCGGCTCGACGCGGCGGATCAGCCGTCGCCCTCGAAGACGACCTCGGTGCCGTCGATGTCGATGACGAAGCGGTTCTCGACGCCGTCGACGGGACTGCCGCCGCCGCCGCCGGGCGGGGTGGGGCCGACGCTCGGCGGCGTGGGGCTGCCGCCGCCGGGCGGTGACGAGGGGCTGGCGTCGAACAGCACCGCGGTGTAGTTGTCGCCGTCACGGAGCACGAACACCGCCTGGTCGGGGGCGAGGTCGAAGGTGTTGTTCGCGGCGTCGATGTACCCGCTGGCGGTGGTCTCGATCTCGTCGCGGTACCAGGCGTCACCGAGGTTCGGCACCGCGTCGCCGTCCCGGTAGATCTCGTGGCCCGAGGTGCCGTTGTCGATCGTCTCGGCCACCGTGCTGTTACTGGGGCAGGTGACCCGCTCGTAGGTGGTGCCGTTCGGTCCGGTCACGTTGTCGACGAGCGTGGTGCCGCCCTCGCACTCGTAGGCGACGTTCGACAGCGAGACGAAGGAGGTGTTCGTGCCGTTGCCCAGCGAGACCGTCGTCGTGGGGCTGGTCGAGGGGTCGTTGAGGTCGTCCCCGAGGACGGTGTCGCTGCCGGGACCGCCCACCTCGACGCCACCCGCGACGCGGCGCAACTCGATGCGCTTTATGTCCTCGCCCTCGGTGACGTTGCCGGCGATGTCCTCGAAGGTGTCCTCGAGTTCGTCGTCGTCGCCGATCGGGTAGTACGTGCCCCCGGTCGTGTTCGCCACCTGGGTCAACAGGGTGTCGTTGACGTTCCCGAGGCCGACCGTGTAGACCGTCACGCCCTCGCTGGCGGCGTCGCTGGCCTGCGCGAGCGTCTCCTGGTTCAACTGCTGGTCGGTGACGGGACTGAACGACGCGCTGTTCCGGCCGTCGGTGAGCAGGACGACGATGTCCTTCCCGGAGTTGTTCGTGACGGTGACCTGGCTGGTCGCGTACTCGATCCCGGCTCCGATGTACGTTCCACCGACCTGGTTGACGTCGCTGTCGGAGATGAAGTTCCCGTCGTCGAAGTCGCTGCCGAGTGGCACACGGCTCTCCGCGCAGTCCCCGAAGTCACTCACCGTCGGGAAGGGCAACGAACAGCCGGGGACCGTACCCCTGACTCTGAACTCGATCCACCCGGCACGGTCGATCGTGCTGTTCAGTTCGTCGAGGAACATCTGTGTGGCGTCGACGCGCTCCTTGTCGGGGTCGTTCGACTGCAGCGAGCCCGTCCCGTCGAGGGCGAAGGACACGTCGACCGGCGGCCGGATCGTGACGGACTCGTCGAGTCGCTGGGCGACCGACGAGCCCAGAAGGGTCACGGTCGCCGAGCTCGCGTTGACCGCGAGGGCGTCGTCGCCGCCGGGGCCGACCGGCGAGGCGACGGCACAGCCGTTCTCGCCGGTGCCGGAGGCGTTCGGGCAGTCGTCCACCGGGTCGGGCACGCCGTCCCCGTCGCCGTCCCCGGGACCGTTGTCCCGCACCAGCGTCGTCACGTTCGCGGTGGAGCCGTTGCGGTCGCGGGCGACGGCGACCAGCCAGTAGGAGTCCGCCGTGCTGGCGTTCGCGAGCGCCCCGGAGACGGTGACCTGGGAGGCGTTCGGTGACACCGGGTGGTCGCGGGTGGCGACGACGGTGCCGTTGCCGCCGTCGACGGCGACCAGAGCGGTGCTGACGCTGACGACCCGGCCGTCGGCGTCGGTGGCGTTGACGGTGTAGTCGCCGACGACCGTCGAGGCGTTCCCGGCGTCGGTCGCCGCGGCGAACTGCACCGTGGGCGGGGCGTTTCCGGGGCCAGACGGCGGACTCCCGAAGCCGTCACAGGCGTCGCCCCAGTTGTCGGCGTCGGAGTTCACCTGTTTCGGGTTGCGCGTGCTGTTGCCGGGGTCTTTCTCCGGCGGACAGTTGTCGATCGCCGGGTCGTCGGCGTAGTTGGCGCGGTAGTCCGCCAGCGAGTCCGGCAGCGACGGGTCCGAGGAGTCGATGTCCGGGTCGGGGTAGCCGTCGTTGTCGTCGTCACCGACCGCCCCCAGCGGGATGTCCGAGACGACGACCGTCCGGTTCGCGTCGTACACGGTCACGTTGGCCGCGGGCGTCCCGTCGACGGTGAACTCCGTGCGCAGGAACGTCGCCCACGCCCGATAGAAGGTGTTGTTCTCGACGCGGATAGTGGCGTTGTCGACCCAGTCGATCCGGTCGGCGTTGGGACCGGTGAGACAGAGGTCCCGGCTGAGTTCGTCGTTCGGTCCGGTACCGGCTCGCTGGGCGGTCAGCGTCGTCGCCGCGGAGACGTTGCTCGCGCTTGCGTTGACGTTCGTGATCGGGACGTTCAGCGTGCGCACGGGGATCCCGTCGACCACCTGGGTGCGGTAGTCGAGGTTCGGCGGCGCGACCATCGTCGCGTTCCCCGGCTCCGAGTCCCGCCACAGACCGCTGGCCTGGTAGGCGACCACCTCCCCGTCGTCGGTCTCGTAACTGAGTGTCCCCGTCTGCCGGGTGGCTGAACAGACTGGGTCGCCGTTCAGGCTGAACGCCATCTGCCCGTCGTCGACGACGTTCAGGGCGTTGTCGTCGCCGGGAAGCGACAGCGAGACCCGCTCGGTCGAGTCGTCGACCGCGAGGCTGCGGAAGTCCGCGCGGGCCTCGCTGAGCGTGTCCTCCGCCGCCTCGAGGTCACCCTGTCGCTCCACCTGGTCCAGTGCCGAGACGCCGAAGTACACGATCAGCGCCGCACCGACGAGCACCAGCCCGAACAGCACGACGACACCCACCACCTCGGACGCCGCGCGGGCCCGTCGCCACCCCGAAGGACTAGAGCCGACCATAGTACCGATTAGTTGAACCGTTGCCCCGGATGAACTTAATTTCGTGTAGGTGTTTTCACGCACCGACAACGGCCACAAGGTATATAAATTACCAGTCACCGGCGAGCGTCTCGACCAGGTGTGCGAGCGTCGCGAGGTCGAACTGGCCGGGCGCCGTGGCCGCCGCGGGGTCGACGGGCGCGTAGCCGATCCGCGACCCGTACAGCGGGGCGACCGCCCGGGAGTGGCGACCGGGGGCGCCCATGGCGGTCGTCGCGACCGCCCGGCCCGCCGTGGTGCAGTCGTGGGTGACCGACAGCAGGTCGAGGACGTCGCCGGCGTCGGCGGCGGTCACGGCGAGTTTGCCGACGGTCCCGCGGTCGGCGGCGGCGGAAAGCGTCGCCCGCATCCGCTCTCGGGGAGGCGTCCCCTCGAAGTCGTGGACCGAGACGACGGTCGCGGTGTCGGTCTCGGCGGCGGCACGGAGCACCCGCTCGCCGGGGCCGTCGCGGACGGCGGCCAGTTCCACGTCGACGGCGACGACGGCGGACTCGCGGGCGGCGGTCACGAGCGCGTCGACCCGGTCCGTGCCAGTCGCCTCGCCGCCCTCCCCGGCGGCGCGGTTCGTCGCGAGCACCGGCAACTCGCCGTCGTAGGCGGACAGCGCCGCGAGGGGGTCGGCGGCCAGGTCCATCCGGAACTCGAGGAGGTCGGCGTGCTCGCGGGCCGCCGGCTCCTCGGTGAGGTCGGTGACCGACGCCGCGAGACTGAACTCGTCGAACCGCGTCTCCTGTACGGACATGTCGTCGGCTGACGGGTGCGAGACGGGAAAGGCTGGCCCGGCGCGCCCGGCTCAGTCGTCGTTGAGCACGACCTCGCCGAAGCCGATGTCGATCACGTAGCTGTTGCCCGGGTCGACGTCGCCCGGACCGCCACCGCCGCCCACGCCGCCCGGCGGAGAGAGGGTCGGGGGCCCGCTTCCGGAGTACCCGGGCGGGGCACTGTCCTCCGCCTCGAGCAGCAGCGCACTGTAGTTGCCACCGCCGGTCCGCAGCACGAACACGGCCTGGTCGTCGGTGAGGTTGAACTGGTTCCCCTGGATCAGCGTCGAGTTGTAGTCGTTGACGACGCTCTCGAGGTCGTCACGGTACCACTCGCTACCCAGGCCGGGCACCGTATCACCGTTCTCGTAGATCTTGTGGCTGACGGCACCGCTCGTCGTCGTGTTGTCGACGTCGACCAGCGTCGTGCTCCCGTCACAGTCGGACTTGTTGTACGTGGTCCCGTTGTAGCTGACGTTTCCGGTGACGGACCACGAGGAACACCTGTACACCGAGGCGGACAGCGAGACACGTGACCCGTTGTCCAGGTCGATGGTGGTCGTCGGGTGGTCGACACTCGGGTCGTTGAGGCCGCTCAACGTCTCCGCCGTCCCGTTGCCGCCGACCTCGACGGCGCCGGCCGTCTCCTTGAGTTCCAGACGCTTCACCGGCTCGCGCTCGGTGACGTTGCCGGCGATCTCGGCGAACTTCTGCTCCAGGCCGGTGGCGTTGTCGACCAGGTAGAACTCCCCACCGGTCTCGTTGGCCACGTCTCTCAGCAGCGGCTTGTCCGACCCGTTGCTCAGCCCGACCGTGTAGATCGTGATGTTCTTGTTGGCGGCCTCCTCGGCCTGGTCGATCGTGAGGCCGTCCTGCGAGGCGTCGTTGTTGACACCGTCGCTCAGCAGGACGATCACCTTCTCGTTGTCGTCGTCGCCGTTGTTCTCGATCTCGTCGATCGCCGCGTCGAGCCCCCTGTCGATCCTGGTCCCGCCGCCGGCGCCGATGTCGTTGTCGATGTCGTTCTTCAGGTCGCCGAAGCTCTGGCCCAGGCCCCGTATCTCGCTGCCGCCCGTGGTGAACTCGACCGCACCGGCGCGGTCACCCGCGGTCGCGTTCAGCTCGTCGATGAACGTCTTGCTCGCCTCGACCCGCTCTCTGGAGGGGTCGTTACCGGGGTCGTTGACGATGAGCCTGTCGCGGGGGTCCGAACACTGGGTGTACAGCTGGCAGGTCATGTCGTCGAACACCGTCAGCGTCTCGCCCGCCTCGAACGTCCTGTCACCGTCGTCGCTGCGCCAGTCTATCTGGACCTGCGTGGGCGAGGCGAACGTCGCCGTCTGGTTCTCGGTGTACGTGCTGACGTTGCCGACGGTGACGTTGTCGAAGGCGTACGTCTCCGAGGCGCCGGTCGTCTCGGCCGTGACGACGACCTGGAGCGTGTTGCCGGTGATGCCGTCCGCGGTCACCGTCTCGTACGCCGAACTGATGTCGTCGGTCCGGGTCGTGATCGTCTTCGTCGTCCCGTCGACGACGTACTGAACCTTCAGCGTGTCACCGTACGGTCCACCGTCGTCGAAGTCGTCGCCGCCGCTCGTGATGCCGCGGATGTCGACCGCGACGCCGATGTCGCTGAAGTTGCTGATGTCGACGCTCTCCGACCGCCAGACGACCATCTTGCCGTCCGTGTTGCTGATCTGGAACTCGTCGTTCTGCACGGAGAACTTGCTGGGTGTCGCGCCCTTGTCGTCGGTCGACCACGCAGTCGGAGCGCCCTCGCTCGTCGTGCCGTCGGCGGCCGGGTCGAACGTCTCCCGCCACTCGGGGGTGCCGGACTGCGCCGTCCACACCTGCCCGCTCGGAACGGTGTAGGTGCCGCTGCTGAAGCTGTTGACCCGCGTGGCGTCGCTCTTGACGACGTAGGTGTGGTCCGCCGGCACCTCGAACGTCCCACCGGTCGACCCCGCGGACCGCAGGGAGTGCTGGTGGTTGCCGTTCGACCCGGAGTCGTCCAGCACGAACACCACGTCCAGGGGGTCCCGAACGGCCGAGTCCTGGTCGATCAGTTCGGCGACCTCGGTGCCCAACAGCGTGACGTTCGCCGCGCTCTCGTTGATCACCACGGCCTCGTCGCCGTCGACGGAGACCGAACTGCAGCCGTTGACCCCGTCGCCCGCGACGCCGGGACAGTCGTCGACCGAGGACGGGACACCGTCGCCGTCGGGGTCGCCGCCGCCGGCGGCGACAACGACCTGCGAGGTCTGGTTGATCGCCCCGCTGTCGTCCTTCGCGGCGACGACGACGACGTAGCCCCCGCCGTCGTCCGTCGCCGAGAGGTTGCCGGACCTGCTCGCCGCCGTCGAGTCGGGGTCGTAGTCCTGCCTGGCGACGACCGACCCGTTGTCGGTGTCGACGATCGCGACGGAGATCCCGTCGACGACGCCGTCGGGGTCGAACGTGTCGACCTGGTACCCGACGTCGATCGTTCCCCCGGAGGTGTTCGTCGACAGCAAGGCGTTGGCGAACTGCGGCGGAGCGTTGCTGCCGTTGCCGCCGCCGCCACCGCCGCCCGTTCCGTTGAACGGGGCCGGGTCACAGACGTCCCCGAGACCGTCGCCGTCGGTGTCCTTCTGGAGCCGGTTCGTCGAGTTCTCCCCCGGCTGTGCCGCCTCGGGCGGACAGTTGTCGATCGTCGGGTCGCCGGCGTACTTGTTGAGGTACTCCGTCTGGTTCCAGGGGACGACGTTCGGGTCCGGGTAGCCGTCGTTGTCGTCGTCGTTTATTGTCCCGAGCGGGATGTCGGCGGCGACGACGGTGTTGTTCGCGTCGTCGACCGTGACGTTCGCGACCAGCGTCCCGTCGACGGTGAACTCCTCGCGGAAGTACGTCTCCCAGCCCCGGTAGTAGGAGCTGTTCTCGACCCGGATAGTGACGTTGTTCACCCACCTGATATTGTCGGTCTTCGGTCCCGTGAGACAGAGCTGCCGCTCCACGTTGAGGCGACTGGCCTCAGACCCCTCGGCGACGAGTTCCGACCCGGCGGAAGTGTTGCTCGCGCTGGCGTTGACGTTCGTGAACGGGAAACTCAGCGTGCGAACCTCGACCCCGTCGATCGTCCGGGTCTCGTAGTCGAGTTCCGGCGGACTGTGGATGAGCGTCTCGTTCGAGCCGCTGTCCTGCCGCCAGAGCCCGTTTGCCTGGTAGCCGAGCGTCCGCCCGTCTGCGTTCGTGTACCGGATCGTCCCCAGTTTCCGACTGGCCGAGCAGGCCCCGACGTCGTTCACCCTGAACGACAGCTTCCCGTCCTCGATCAGTTGGAGCTCGCTGTCGGTGCCCGGCGCGGGGATGCGTGTCTCGTAGTTGTCTGTCCGCTTCGGGAGCGTCCGGAGCTCCGAGTCGAGTTCCTCGAACGTCCGCTCGGCGGACTCGAACTCGGCCTGGTTCTCCGCGCTCGTGAGTATCGACCCACCGAACAGCAGGATCAGCACCACGCCGACCAGTATCAGCCCCAACAGCAACGCCACGGCCACGACATCCGACACTCCACGGCGTCCGCGGTGATCGCCAGAGCCGCCAGACTGTCTCCTCCCCACCATCAAACTGGAACAGGTGAGGGAGCCAGAAGACTCATCGTAGCGACTTCAGTGAGCGAAGTCGAGCAGAAGAGTTAATAACTGGAGATAATACCACAGTACAGGGAGTAAAACAGGCCGCCGCTCCGGTTCGTATTTCCTCTCGTCGAGAAAAACCTGCCCGAGACGGTCCACAACCGCCCGTCGGCTTCCGACCGGCGGCGTCGCCGGTCACCACCCGGCTCGACTCCGGTCGAGCAGTGGCCGGGACCGGGGAGTCTCCAGGTCAGTCGTCGACCTCGCCGGCGACCACGGTACGGTCACGCTCGCGGTCGGCCT